>NZ_JBANEL010000063.1:0-4810 GCF_040187735.1 Comamonas sp. w2-DMI
TCTCCAATCCTGACCAGCGCGGGGAATACGCCTCCGAGAAGATGGCCGCCCTGACACTGCGCGAGCTGGAGCGCTGGCTCACATTGGCGGTCGGCACCTTTGTCTACCGGACCAGGGGCAGTCCAACAGTGGTTTGAAGCGTGAGGCTGAGGAGCGAATCTCTACTCGTTACCGGCGTCTAGGCTTCCTAAACAAGACCCCCGTGCAGGAGCCCCGCAGTTAGCTATTAAGTTACTGAAACGGTGGTGCCTGAGAGAAGTTGAATTGTTCTCAAAAGTGCTGTTGGATCCGCTGTGCCCATACCTGCGATATCCATCGCACTTCCGTGACCGACACTCGACAAGAGCACGTCTCCCCCAATCGATATCGCGCTTGCAGCATTGGGTGCCAGGAGCTTGATGGGGACGTGCCCTTGGTCGTGGAACATCGCCACGTAAAGGTCATGCCGGCGTTGCCCAAGAAGTACATCTGCACCAGCAGGGTCATCAACCTTATGGCCGGCATCTCGCAAGAGCTGCGCTGCAGGCAGCGTGATCGAAGCATCTTCCTCACCAAAAAGCGTGCCCTCAGAAGCGTGTGGGTTTATTCCAAAAAGTGCGACTTTGGGTGCTGGCTCACCCAACAACGCACAGCCTTTTATGCCGGCCAAAGCAGCACTCTTCACAAGTTGTGGAGTCAACCGATTCAGTGCACTTTGCACACTTTCGTGAAGTGTGGCGTGCACGATTCGAAAACCTGCGCCTACAAGCATCAAAAAGACTTCACTTTCTCGAGCGCCACATACGCGGGCTACCAGTGATGGGTATCCAGAGAAAGGTATGCCAGCTAGGTGTATAGATGTCTCATGATGCGGGCATGCAATGACTGCATCAGCCACCCCGCGCTTGCACGCTTCAATTGCAGCTGTTGCCGATGCAACGGCAGAGTGTCCTGCATCAGCCTCAATCGTGCCAAATCGAGCAGCTCTGTCCAGCGTTCCCACTTCAACGTGGTTGATTTCGTTAAGTACGTGAGAGAGGCCACACACGGTTGCGGTCTGTGCGAGTACATTGCCTGGTCCAAAAACCGTAATCCGCTGCCTATCGTTTGGCGACAAAATTGCTAGCGCTTTGATCGCAATTTCTGGTCCGATGCCGTTCGGATCTCCAATGGCAAGAGCAAGTCTTCGAGTCATTCTGGGTCACTCAATAGTTATGTGCGCGTCTCGAATGACCTTTTGCCACAGCTGGGTCTGTTGTTTGATGAAGTTTGCGCTGTCAACCGCTGTTTTCGGCATTGCATCCAGGCCCAGATTGACAAACCTGTCGTGCATGGATGGGCGGTTAACTGCATCGCTTACAGCCCTGTTCAATAACGTGATGTCTGCGGTAGAGGTGCCAGGTGCTGATACGGCGGCATACCATGTGACCGATTGCATTGCGGGCAAACCTACCTCCGCAAAAGTAGGTACATCAGGCAGTGCTGCTGAGCGCTTTGCGTCAGCGACAGCCAAGATCCGAACCTTGCCCGCTTTGTGCAAATTCAGAGCAGCACCGACATTGCCAAAAAAGGAGTCCACCTGGCTACCGGCTAGATCGGTGAGCGCAGGCGTGTCGCCTTTGTACGGAACGTGAAGCATAGAAGCGCCCGTGATACTTTCAAACAATCCCGCCGTAAGGTGGGAAGTTGTTCCGTTGCCTTGAGATGCATAGGAAATTGTGTTCTTGCCACGCTTTGCAAGTTGGACGAACTCTTGAGCGGATGTAACGGCAAGCTTTGGACTGACAATCAGCGCGTTAGGCACGGAAGCAATGGTGCTGATGGCGACCCACTTTGAGGGATCGTATGGCAACTTGGGATACAGGCCTTGGTTAACAGCTATGGGGCCGGGCGATGAAATCAGCAGGGTATTTTCTGAAGGTTTTGACCGGTTAAACACTTCAGCAGCACCCAAGTTGCCGCCAGCTCCGGTCTTGTTTTCAACGTAAACCCCCTTGGGGAACTTGGGGCGCATTTCCTCCGCAAGGGCCCTAG
This sequence comes from Comamonas sp. w2-DMI, assembly GCF_040187735.1. Classification (NCBI taxonomy): domain Bacteria; kingdom Pseudomonadati; phylum Pseudomonadota; class Betaproteobacteria; order Burkholderiales; family Comamonadaceae; genus Comamonas; species Comamonas sp. w2-DMI. The sequence continues at coordinate 2,014 of NZ_JBANEL010000063.1, forward strand.
CCAAAACATCTGCAATTCCTCCAGCAGCGAATGGAACCACTATTTTGAGTGGTTTGTCAGATATGTCTTGTGCCGTTGCTGTATTGGCTACTACGAGCCCCAAAGAGCAAATCGTGGTTGCGATTAATTTTTGCCATTGCATGGTAACTTGTCTCCGGAGCGGAAGATTATGAGTAAGTGTCAGGTAAGAATTCTGCCCCCCCGTTGGTTAGGTGGTAAGGGGCGGAGTCTGCTAGCAGGTATGCCGAAAATGAATATCAACTCACTGGGATGATGAAAAATTAGCAACTAAAGTTGTCTCTGGAAGCTACTAACGCACAAGGTAATTCAGCACCAAATCCCGCAGCAATTCCATCTGCTGTGGGCTGATGCCCAGCAGGGGCCGGGCGGGGAGTTGTACTGGGCGCCGGTCTTGCTGACCTTGTCTTGCAGGCCAAAGTGGTGCACCTGAGCGATGCGCTGGGCATAACCCACAAAGCGCAGCACGGTGGCATCGGTGAAGGTCTGGGCCCGTAAGTGGCGGGCAGTGCGAAGCTTGCGGAACATGGAGCCGGCGCGCAGCTTGCCGCGCTGGTCACGGCTTCGGCTTTTGCGGGGGGCCCAGGCTTCGCCCAGTGGGCCGTGCTGGGCAGCGATGCTGCGCTGGTTTTCGCGGCGCAGCATGACCGCCACTTGACGCGCCAGTTGGCGGCGCTCGGCCGGCTGCAGTTTGTGCAGCAGGGGAGCCACCCAGTCACTCAGACGTTGCAGGTCATCGGCCATGGTGTTGTGCAATGCATTTAGCTGTGCGCTGCCTGTGCTGTCTGTGGTGCTGGCCGTTCAGATACAGCGCGGTAATGGGGTCATGCGGCAGCAGGTGCGGGCCGGGTGGCTCGCTGCGGTGCAGCAGTTCCATGGCGCCGACTGGGCCGCCGGGCAGCGGTCGGGCAGCCACGCTTTCGGTCAGCTTGAGATCAATGGCCAGGTCCATTGCCAGGGTGTTGAGGTATTCGGCATCGAAGGTGATGGCCTGGCCCTGGTTTTGGGGGTTGTGCAGCAGGTCGCTTTGGTGGGAACGCAGCCACACGAGGATGGGGCCCATGACGGCATCGGGGTGGCCGGCGTAGTTCAAAAACAGCAGGCGCAGGGTGGACGTGTGCTTTCTTCGTTCGTCGCTGAGGGGCTTGTACCGATAACTCCGCCTGTTACCTGGTTGTCACACATGGCTGTGTAACAACCTTTGGGAACTCACACCAAGCTTGGATTTGAATTCGGCCAGTGGCTCGCCATCAGCGACCCAAAATAAGATAAAGCCCTAGTGCTCACAAAACAATAGCGATTTTTTCGTTGTGTTCCCATTTTGGGAAATTGAATAGATTCAGCAGATGCATCTGGCGGCCTGCGGCGCGGTAATTCTTGTGAGGTACTCGCCCTCTTAAAGATGCGTGTGTTCTTGCTGTTTCTTGCCGTGGATGGGGGCCCTGGGGCTGCCTTGCCAGCCGCAGTAGGTTGTGTGTGAAGGGCTCGGTACGGCGTCGATGTGCAACGGGTCACCTAGCTAATAGGCAAAGTTAGCTTGCCCACGCTGCAGTTGTTCAGGCCGTCTCTGTCTGGAAAACTGCGACAGCGTTGACCAGTTCCTGGGCCTGCTCGTTAAGGCTGAGGGCCGCTGCAGACATTTGCTCGACCAGGGCCGCGTTTTGCTGCGTGGTTTGGTCCATTTGGTTGACCGCTTGGGCCACCTGTGCGATGCCTTTGCTTTGTTCTTCGCTGGCGGCAGTGATTTCGCCCACCACATCGGTCACGCGGCTGATGCTGCCGACGATTTCGCTCATGGTCTTGCCGGCCTGGTTGGCCAGTTCGCAACCGTTGTCTACCCGCGCTACGCTTTCTTCGATCAGGCCCTTGATTTGTTTGGCTGCATCGGCCGAGCGGGCGGCTAAGCCCCGTACCTCGGTCGCCACCACCGCAAACCCACGGCCTTGCGTGCCTGCATTGGCCGCCTCTACAGCGGCATTCAAGGCGAGGATGTTGGTTTGGAAGGCAATGCTGTCGATCATCGAGACGATGTCCTGGATTTTGTGGCTTGACTCGCGGATGCCGCTCATGGTCTCTGCGACCTGGCTGACGGCTTGGCCGCCTTGCTGGGCCACGCGGGTCGCTTGCTGGGCAAGCTTGTTGGCCTGCAGTGCGCTGTCTGCATTTTGTCGAACGGTGGACGATAACTGGTCCATCGACGAGGCGGTTTCTTGCAGTGCGGCGGCCTGGGTTTCGGTACGCACGCTGAGGTCTTGATTGCCCTGTGCAATCTGGGTACTGGCCGCCGCCACATTGTCGGAGCCGGTACGGACGTTGGATGCGACGGAGCGCAGGCTGTCTTGCATCGCTTTGAGCGAGGAGAGCAGTTGCCCGGTTTCATTGGTGGGCTGCTCTTGAATGACCGACGTCAGATCACCGAGCGCCACGGTCTGGGCCACATTCACGGCCTTTGACAGGGGCGAGACGATGGAGCGGATCACAAAGCGGCCGTAGATGCCTGCAATCAGCAGCGCAATCGCACACACGGCGATCAGCAGCATGGGGTCTCCTCGTTTTCAGTGCAATAAGTGACGGTACGCAAAGCTAGCACTGGCGCGGGGGTGGTCTGGGTAGACCGTTGATTTCATTGACTTTCCTGTTCGCTTTGTAAACGGGTATGGTGGCCTCCCACTTTTGAGGTTCACGATGCAGGGTTGGCACACAACGTTTTTGGGGATGCGTGGGCTCCCCCGCGATATCAGCGACTTCGAGATGAAGGCATTTTTCACCTTCGATGGTG
>NZ_JBANEL010000064.1:0-4550 GCF_040187735.1 Comamonas sp. w2-DMI
GGGGGCATCCCTCCGGCAGAAGCTGAGGCAAACTACTGGAGGCAACTAGCCGTCAGCGACACCTCGGCAGAGGTGTCAACTTAAACCAATCGGCCTCCTTGAAACCCGGGGCGATTCAGTTCGCCAACAAACGCGCCAACCGCATCAAGGTTCTGGTGCACGACGGCATTGGCATCTGGCTGGCGGCTCGGCGCTTGCACCAGGGCAAGTTCATCTGGCCGGCGCCGGGCAATGAGCAATGGCAGTTGGAGTCTGCCCAACTCGATGCCCTGGTGCTGGGCCTGCCGTGGCAACGCATGGGGAACGCCGGCATCATCACCATGGTCTGAAGCCTGTGCGGCTTCCCGCCCAGCGCGCAATCCGTGGATCTGCGCATGACAGCGCAGGGCCTTCCTTGACACACTTGCTGCCATGGTGGTGCAGCAACAATCCCTGAACAATCTCAGCGCAGAGCAACTGCGCGAGATAGTCGCCAGCCTCATGGGCCACGTGGCTGACAAGGATGCGCAAATCGCCCGTCACCAAACCGAACTCAAGCACAGCCAGGCGCTCAACGCCAAACTCACCCACGAGAACGCGTTGCTCAAGCGCATGAAGTTCGCCGCCCAGTCCGAGCGCTTCAACGCCGAGCAGCGCAGCCTGCTCGAAGACGAGATCGAGGCCGACCTGGCGGCCGTCGCCATCGAGATCGAGCAACTCCAGCCGCCAGCGACTGCCCCCGAGGTCAAACAGCAGCCCAAACGCCAGCCGCTGCCAGCCAACCTGCCCCGGCGCGAGATCTGCCATGAACCCGAGTCGACCACCTGCCAGTGCGGCTGCCAAATGAAGCGCATCGGCGAAGACGTGGCCGAAAAGCTGGACTATGTGCCCGGGGTGTTCACGGTGGAGCGCCACATCCGTGGCAAGTGGGCCTGCGCGCAGTGCGAAACCATCACCCAGGCGCCGGTCGAGTCGCATGTGATCGACAAAGGCATCCCCACCACGGGCCTGCTGGCCCAGGTGCTGGTGGCCAAGTACGCCGACCATCTGCCTCTGTACCGCCAGGAAACCATCTTTGCTCGTTCCGGCCTGGCCATCCCCCGCTCGACTCTGGCGCAGTGGGTGGGCACCTGCGGGGTGCGGCTGCAGCCGCTGGTCGATGCGCTCAAGGCCGAGATACTCAGCCACCGCGTGCTGCACGCCGACGAGACGCCGGTGCAGATGCTCAAACCCGGCAAGGGAACGACGCACCGCGCTTACCTGTGGGCCTACGCGCCAGGCGCCTTCGAAGACATGAAGGCCGTGGTGTACGACTTCTGCGAGTCCAGGGCCGGCGAGCACGCCCGCAACTTCCTGGGCGACTGGAAAGGGGCGCTGACCTGCGACGACTTCGCTGGCTACAAGGCCCTGATCGCCAGTGGCGTGACCGAGGTCGGCTGCCTGGCGCATGCGCGGCGCAAATTCTTTGACCTGCATGCGGCCCACAAAAGCCAGATCGCCGGGTTCGCGCTGGAGCAGTTCGCCAAGGTCTACGACATCGAACGCGAGATCAAGGAGCTGAACGCCGATCAGCGCCAGAGCATTCGGCAGCAGCACAGCAAACCTGTGCTCGATGCGCTGCACCAGTGGATGACATTGCAGCGGCAAAAACTACCGGACAGCTCGGCGACGGCCAAGGCACTGGATTACAGCCTGCGGCGCTGGACTGCACTGACGCGCTTCGTCGATGATGGGCAACTGCCCGTGGACAACAATTGGATCGAAAACCAGATCCGGCCGATTGCAATTGGCAGAGCCAACTGGTTATTCGCCGGCAGCTTGCGCGCGGGCCAGCGTGCGGCGGCGGTGATGAGCCTGGTGCAGTCGGCGCGCATGAACGGGCATGACCCCTATGCCTACCTGAAGGATGTGCTCACGCGCTTGCCCACGCACAGGGCCAGCCGGGTGGAAGAATTGCTGCCGCATCGTTGGCAAGGTGCCCAGCCGTAACTGACGTTGGTGGTCAAGACGGGATCACCGCGTGCTTACGATTCGCACGCTGGAGCAGCACATGGAATGGCGTGGCAAGCCGAAGGTAATTCGTTGTGACAACGGCCCAGAATACCTGAGCACAGCCATCGTGACTTGGACGCAGAAGCTAGGTATACGGCTGGAATACATTGAGCCGGGCAAGCCGCAACAGAACGCGTACATCGAACGGTTCAATCGGACCGCGCGATACGAATGGCTCTCGCAATATCTGTGGGAAGACCTGGAGCAGGTTCGGCAGGCAGCGGCCGACTGGATGTGGACTTACAATCACGAGCGCCCAAATATGGCATTGGGCGGCTTTACCCCGAAGCAGCGGCTGGCCATGGCCGCTTAGTTTCTACTTCTGCCGACTGTGGAAAACGGGGGCATTACCGCTTCACCGGTGACGCATTTTTCTCGAGGAATGCCTACCTCGGTATCGAATCTCCGTACGGTACGTTCACCGCTGGCAGACTGACGACGCAGTTGTTCGTGTCGACCATCCTCTTCAATCCGTTTGTCGATTCCTTCGTATTCTCGCCGATGGTCTACCACGTATATATGGGGCTTGGGATGTATCCCCCTTATATGACCGATCAAGGCGCAATTGGCGACACATGTTGGAATAACGCGGTGCAATACTCAACGCCGGACTTCGGCGGCTTGTCCGCGAGTGTGATGTACGGACTCGGAAACCAGGCCGACGGAAGCGGTCAACATAAATATAGCGCCCAGTTCCTATACTTTCATGGCCCGTTTGCTGCCACCGGCGTTTATCAATACGCGAACTTTAATGTCGCCGGCGGTGACTTGGGATCTCTCATTGCCGGTATGAAAAATCAGAGCGCGGCACAAATTGGTTTTTCGTACGACCTGAAGTTTATAAAATTTTTCGCGCAGTATATGTACATAAAGAATGACGTTACTGCTGGCAGCTTCCACGTGAACACCGCACAAGGCGGCGCGACGGTGCCGGTGGGTTTAGGTTCCATGATGGCTTCATACGCGTATTCGCGAAACTCCGGAGGGAGTGACCAAACGCGTCGCACATGGGCGCTCGGATACGACTATCCCCTGTCGAAGCGTACCGATGTGTACGTTGCCTACATGAACGATCAAATCACGAGTCAGTCGACTGGCGATACGTTCGGTGTTGGCATGCGGGCGAGGTTCTGACGGAAGTAAGTCAAAGGTGCAAAGCACAACTCGAACTATGTAATTCGCTTAACTAACTTAATAGCTATGCGGGAGATAATAAAGCCAACGCCGCTATGTAGACAACGGCGAGGTGCTGGATGCTACGTTAGCGCAGGATTGCTGCGACCGTGGAGTCTTGATCTGGGAAACAACCACTAACGATCATAGTGATGAGGTAGTACGACACGTGATGCGGGCTGCAGTCGAGAGCCGAATGGCCCGATTAAAATCCAATGGTGTCCGACAGCGGCCGGCATCACATGGCAGTAAGACCCGCGCTTCGCCTACGGGCCCGAAGTCATTGAAAAAACGCGGGGTCGGGCCCGCAACGTAACGGTCTGACAGAGAACGCCGCGAACACGACCAAGCGTGACTAGAGCGACCGATCGTGGTTCGTTATCAAGCGCGAGTGCAATCTGGTCAATCATGTGGGAGCAGGTCATCGCTTACCGTTTCGGTTTAGCATAAGGCTGACTTCCTTGTCGCTCAGCATACCGATACGGCAACCAGGCGTAGATGTCCGCGGCCGGCTTTTCCGCAGTGTCCGTGTGTTGTATGCATCACTTGCGACGAGATCGCGCGGAGGTGCGTTGAGCTGAGGTCCGCGTTCGCGACGCGAATTCCGACGACAAGACACTGCTGCGGTTGTCGTCAAGCAAGGCCTACACTAACGATCGTGGCGACCATAGCAAGTCGTTGCATCAAACTCGGCCAGCAGAGATTAGCCCGGAGTTCCAGTAGCGACTGGGCGAGTTTGCCCTTGTGCCACATGCATTCGGCGTGAGTTCGAGGTTCCGGTTTCTGTCTACGATCTGATCTGTTTGATCAGATCGAGCGCGTGGCGCTGCGTCGCGTTGGGCGTGGTGACGATGTCGAATGTCGGCGCCTCAGGGCCGACTGCGGGTGTACGGCAGGTGTTGCGCACGATGCTGCCCAACTCAGCCATCAGTGTAGAGAAGCTGTGTGCGGGCGTGCCATCGTCCACGGTGCAACTGGCCACTTTTTCCTGCGCCTGCTGTGAGCGCTGCGCCGGCGCCACCGGGTCGCGCGTGGCCTTGGCCGCCTGGTCGGTGTCGGCGAACATCAGTTCACGCCAGGCTTCGCGCATGTGCCACTCCACGTAGTGGGGTCTCCTCGTTTTCAGTGCAATAAGTGACGGTACGCAAAGCTAGCACTGGCGCGGGGGTGGTCTGGGTAGACCGTTGATTTCATTGACTTTCCTGTTCGCTTTGTAAACGGGTATGGTGGCCTCCCACTTTTGAGGTTCACGATGCAGGGTTGGCACACAACGTTTTTGGGGATGCGTGGGCTCCCCCGCGATATCAGCGACTTCGAGATGAAGGCATTTTTCACCTTCGATGGTG
>NZ_JBANEL010000065.1:0-3249 GCF_040187735.1 Comamonas sp. w2-DMI
CGCCGTCATCCACGACATCAAGGGCGAGAACTGGCAGATCACCGCCGGCTGGCGCTCGCGCTTCTCGCATTGCCTGTTGTTCAACCCCACGGATGCGAAGTCGGCGGCCTACAACCCGCTGCTGGAGGTGCGACGCGGCGCGCATGAAGTGCGCGACGTGCAGAACATCGCGGACATTCTGGTCGATCCCGAAGGCGCGCTGGAGCGGCGCAACCATTGGGAGAAGACTTCGCACGCGCTGCTGGTCGGGGCCATCTTGCATGTGCTCTACGCGGGCGAGGACAAGACGCTGCGCGGCGTCGCCAACTTCCTCTCCGATCCGGCCAGCCCATTCGAGCTGACCTTGCACCGGATGATGACCACGCCCCATCTGGGCGATGGCCCGCATCCGGTGGTTGCCTCTGCGGCGCGCGAAGTGCTCAACAAGTCGGACAACGAGCGCTCGGGCGTCTTGTCCACGGCCATGTCGTTCCTCGGCCTGTACCGCGACCCGACGGTGGCCGAAGTCACCTCGCGCTGCGACTGGCGCATCGCCGATCTCATTTCCGTCGAGCACCCCGTATCGCTGTACCTCGTGGTGCCGCCTTCGGACATTTCGCGCACCAAACCGCTCATCCGCCTGATCCTCAACCAGATCGGCCGGCGGCTCACCGAATCACTCGACGGCAGCGATGGCATCGAGCGCCGCCACAAGTTGCTGCTGATGCTCGACGAATTCCCGGCCTTGGGCCGGCTCGACTTCTTCGAGACGGCACTGGCCTTCATGGCGGGCTACGGCATCCGCAGTTTTCTCATCGCGCAGTCGCTCAACCAGATCGACAAGGCGTATGGGCAGAACCATTCGATTCTGGACAACTGCCATGTGCGCGTGACGTTCGCCACCAACGACGAACGCACCGCCAAGCGCATTTCCGAAACGCTTGGCACCGCTACCGAGCTACGCGCGCAGCGCAACTACGCTGGTCATCGGCTCGCGCCGTGGCTGGGCCACCTGATGGTGTCGCGGCAGGAGACGGCCCGCCCGCTGCTGACGCCGGGCGAAGTCATGCAGCTTCCGCCCGACGAGGCCGTGGTGATGGTCTCCAGCGTCGCGCCGATCAAGGCCAAGAAGCTGCGCTACTACGCAGACAGCAATTTCAAGCGGCGCGTGCTGTCACCGCCTGTGCTCGCTGCCGGGCGCTATGCCGATGTTCCTCCGGTACGCCCCGACGACTGGAGCGGACTGGCGATTCCGCCGACGCCTGCCGCACCGGCTACGTCATCCGCCGATGGCCTGGAACACCTGGGCACGGCCGACGACGGCTGCCCGCGCCGCCAGCCAGAGCTAACTGAGGCCGTCGCCTACGACCCCGAGAGCGCCGCGCCCGCGGCCGACCTCGGCCTGCTCGATGACGACGACGACCTGCCGCTTCCCCTTCCGCGCCAGCTTGATCCGGCCATGCAGCGCACGGCCCGGCTGGCATCCCTCGACCCCAACGACGGAATCGAGCTATGAGCCACTACCGCCTGAACCTCTTTATCCAGCCCGAGCACGCCCAGCGGCTCGATGAACTGGCCGCCAAGAAAGGCGTGTCCAAGTCCAGCATCGTCGCTGCCGCCTTAGCGTCTTGGCTGTCGCCGGACGCGGCCGACCAGCGCGAAGCGGCCATCGCCAAGCGGCTGGATCGGCTGTCGCGCCAAGCCGAGCGCATGGAGCGTGACCAGAACATCGCCATCGAGACGCTGGCGCTGTTCATCCGCTACTACCTCACGGTCAGCACGCCGGTTCCCGAGGCCCACCAAGACGCGGCCCGCGCCCAGGGCAAGGCGCGCTTCGAGCAGTTCGTCGAACAGCTCGGCCGCCACCTGCTGCGCGGGCGCAGCCTCGTGCGTGACGTGGTGGAGGAACTGCATCCCGACCCGATGCGAATGGGGGGCACGGCGGCAGCCGCCCAGGCCCAGGAGCGTGCGTCATGAGCACCACTCCCCAATCCATGACCACTGCGGCGCTTGACCGACGTATCCAGATGCTGCGCACGGCAATGGGGCCGCTGATCGCCGCCGCGCTCGAAGACCCGGACGTGGTGGAAATCATGCTCAACCCGGATCGCACCCTCTGGGTGGATCGCCTGTCCTCGGGTCGCGCCCCGATGGGCGTGGAGATGCCCGAAGCCGATGGCGAGCGAATCATCCGCCTCGTCGCGGCCCATGTCGGTGCGGAAGTGCATCGCGGCCAGCCGCTGCTATCGGCCGAGTTGCCCGAAACCGGCGAACGCTTCGAGGGCATCTTGCCGCCCGCTGCACCGGGGCCGGCCTTCGCGCTGCGCAAGCGCGCCATCGGCGTCATTCCGCTGGAGCGGTACGTCGTGGAGGGAATGATGACGGCCGCACAGGCGGGCTTTCTGGTTCGCGCTGTGCGCGAGCGCAAGAACATCCTGATCGCCGGGGCCACCAGCAGCGGCAAGACGACCCTTGCCAATGCTCTGCTCGCCGAGATAGCCGCCACGGGCGACCGCGTGCTGGTGCTCGAAGACACGGTGGAACTGCAATGCGCGGCCCGCGACCACGTACCGCTGCGCACCCGCGCTGGCGTGGTGTCCATGACCGAGCTGGTGCGCTCATCCATGCGCCTGCGCCCGGATCGCGTGGTCGTTGGCGAGGTGCGCGGCGCCGAGGCGCTGGATCTCATCAAGGTATGGGGCACGGGCCACCCCGGCGGCATCGCCACGATCCACGCCGGCTCCGCACTGGGCGCGCTGCTGCGCCTGGAGCAACTGATTCTCGAAGTGGCGGTGAACCCGCCGCGTGCGCTGATCGCCGAGGCGGTCAACGTGGTGATCCACATCGCTGGGCGTGGGCGCAAGCGCCGCATCGAGAGCATCGCCCGCGTCGTCGGCTTCGACGGCGTGGGCTACCAACTGGCGGACGCACTGGAGACGCCGTTCCCCGAGCTGCTGCCACTTCCCGATGCCGCACCCGCTGCGGCGATTTCCCCGTCCCCTGACCAACCTGGAGAACTGCCATGACGCAGATGATCGTTCCTGCTTTCCGTTTTTCTGCAAATCCGGCTTTGCGCCTGCCCACACGGTCGCGGCTGCACAGCCTGGGTCGCCCTGCGGCGCAAGGGCTGCTGCTGTCCGCGCTGCTGCTGTTTCTGGCCGGCACCGCGCAGGCCGCCGGCTCCTCGATGCCCTGGGAAGGCCCGTTGCAGTCGATTTTGGAGTCGATTCAAGGGCCGGTGGCGCGCATCGTCGCGGTCATCATCATCAT
>NZ_JBANEL010000066.1:0-2998 GCF_040187735.1 Comamonas sp. w2-DMI
TTCTCAAACGGGTATCGTGGCCTCCCGCTAATGGGGTTCACGATGCAGGACTGGCAAACGACGTTTTTGGGGATGCGTGAGCTGCCCCGCGATATCAGTGACTTCGAGATGAAGGCGTTTTTCACCTTCGATGGTGCAGAGCGCGAGGCAATCAATGCGCGCCGGGGTGACGCCCACAAGCTCGGTCTGGCGCTGCATATCGGGTTTTTGCGCATGAGTGGCCGCCTGCTGTATGCCTTTCGGGTGGTTCCCGTCGCCCTGTGGCGCCACTTGAGCGAGGAACTTGGCATTGCCACCCCTGATGTGGCTTCGCTGCGCACGCTGTACGGGCGGGAGAAGACACTGTTCGATCACCAGCAAGTAGCGTGCACGGCCCTTGGTTTTCGGTGGATGAGCGAGCACCAACGCCGCTCCCTGGTGCGTGAACTGCGGGACGAAGTGGCCCGTTGCGCCGACCGCGATCAACTGCTCGGGAGGGCCCGCCAATGGCTGTACAAGAATAAGCTGGTGATCGTGCACGAGCGGGCCATCCGGACTTTGATTGCGAGCGCACTCACCCAGCTCGAAGCGGAGACAGGTGCTGCAATCGCCGCCAGCGTCGATCCGGCAACCCTTGATCGGTGGCGAACCTCGGTTGCAGAGCTGCGCCCAGATGGACAAACCCAACAAAGCTGGCTGTGGTCGGCGCCGGCCAAGCACTCAACCCGCCAAATCAGCGAGGTACTTGAACGCATCGATCTGCTGTACGAGCTGGACGTTCATAAACACCTGACCGACATCCCCGATCTCATCTTGCGCCGTTACGCGCGCCGACTAGTCTCTCGGCCGCCGTCTGCCGGCGCCAAGATCAAGGAACCCGCGCGCACCGTGGAGGTCGCCTGCTTTCTGCGGTATTGCCTGTTCACCACCACGGACCAGTTGATTTTGATGGTGCAGCGCCGGATTGCCGATCTGTGGCGCCAGACCGCTGCCGAGGTCCCCGCCACCGTCAACTGGGCGGCGATGTACAAAACGCTACTGGCCGAACTCGTGGCCTTGAGCGCCCAGGGCGCTGTGCCGGACGCCGAGCTGCGCGCACGGCTTGAAGCCTTGGTCATCGAAACCCAGAAACGCAAGCCACCCAGTCGGGCCTCCCTTGTGCGCGAAGGATTGATTGATGTCATTCGCCCCGTACGCTCACTGCTTGTGGCAATTGCAAAGCTTCCATGGCAAGCCACCGGAGAGCATCCCACCATCGACGCCCTGACGAAATTGAGCGCCTATTACGCCAGTAACATCAGAAAGTTGCCGGATGGCGTTGTCGCGCCAGGCCTGGGGAAGGTCTGGCAAGCCGCCATATCCAGCCCAGACCGGGAACGGGCGTTTCGGGCATTGGAGGTTGCCACCTTGTTTGCCCTGCGCCGCGCGGTGCGCAATGGATCGGTCTGGATCGAGCACAGCTTGAGTTTTAGGGGCCGTGCACGCCTGTTCTTCACGGACGAACGTTGGAAGGACGAGTCCAAGAAGCACTATGCCCGTCTGTCGCTGCCCGGCAAGGCGGCCACCTTTCTGAAGCCATTGTTGGCCAAGGTAACTGCAGGTGTCGATGCTGTGGCTGCGGCGGCACGCAGTGGCGTACTGCGCGTCGACGATGAACTCCACCTCTCAGTTTTACCCGCCGAAGACGAAGACCCCGAAGTCACCAAGCTACGGGCGGCTTTGGATCACCGCATCGGCGAAGTGCAATTGCCTGAAGTGATTCTGGCCGTTGACGCCCAGGTGCGCTTCAGCTGGATCATGCTCGGCCGTGAACCACGGTCAACAGCGGAACTGCTGATGGTCTATGCCGGCATCATGGCCCACGGCACCAGTCTGACAGCCATCGAATGCGCGCGCATGATTCCGCAGTTGTCTGCCACCAGCATCCGCCAGGCCATGCGCTGGGCACGGGACGAACGCCGTCTGAGTCAGGCTTGCCAGGCGGTGCTGGAGTTTATGCAACGCCACCCGATCGCCACCACTTGGGGCCGTTCAGACCTGGCGTCTTCTGACATGATGAGCATGGAGACAACCAAGCGGGTATGGCAGGCCCGGCTTGATCCCCGGCGCAACACGCCCTCCATTGGCATCTACTCCCATGTACGCGACCGCTGGGGAATCTTTCACGCACAGCCCTTCGTGCTCAATGAGCGCCAAGCTGGCGTGGCCATTGAAGGCGTCATACGTCAGGAACGCCTTGAAACCAGCCAACTGGCGGTGGACACCCACGGCTACACCGATTTTGCGATGGCACTGGCCCGGTTGTTGGGCTTTGATCTTTGCCCGCGGTTGAAGGAATTGAAACAACGCCACCTGTTCGTGCCTCGCGGCGCCAAGGTGCCAGCCGAAATAGCTGCGGTGTGCGAGGCCAATGTTGACGTTGCCCTGATCGAAAAGCATTGGGACAGCCTGGTGCATCTGGCGGCTTCGGTCATGAGTGGTCACGCCAGTGCGGTGGCAGCACTGGCGCGGTTTGGCTCTGCTGCCCAGGGTGACCCCATCTATGACGCTGGCGTGCAATTGGGACGTTTGCTGCGAACCGCGTTCCTTGCCGACTACTTTGTTAAGGACGCTTTCAGGAATGAATTGCGCCGGGTGCTCAACCGGGGGGAGGCGGTCAACGCCCTCAAGCGCGCCATTTACACCGGCCGGATCAGCCCGGCACAGGCCAAACGTGTGGACGAAATGCAGGCTGTGGCCGACGCGTTGAGTCTGCTGGCCAACATCGTCATGGCGTGGAACACGTCACAAATGCAGGCTGTTCTGGATCGCTGGTCGAACCGCCGCCAGGCCATTCCGCCGGAACTGATCGGAAAAATTGCTCCCACCAGGCTGGAAAGCATCAACCTGCGAGGCGTGTTCCGCTTTCCTGTTGACCGTTATGCCGACCAAATCCTGCCCTCGCGGCAGGGAGCACCGATAACTGGCACCAACGGATGAAACCGATCACGGTTTGACGCCACGAATCCCGGATTTGAAG
>NZ_JBANEL010000067.1:0-2850 GCF_040187735.1 Comamonas sp. w2-DMI
CGCGCCGCGGGCGCCGAGATCCTGCCCGATGCCGCGTCGCTGTGGGCTGCGTCCGACATCGTGCTCAAGGTGCGCCCGCCGAGCGAGGCCGAGGTGGCGCTGATGCGCGAAGGCGGCACGCTGATCGACTTCATCTGGCCCGCGCAGAACCCCGGGCTGATGCAGCAGCTGGCCGCGAAGAAGGCCACGGTGCTGGCCATCGACTGCCTGCCGCGCACGCTCAGCCGCGCGCAGAAAATGGATGCGCTGACCTCCACGGCCGGCGTCTCCGGCTACCGCGCAGTGATCGAGGCGGCCAATGCCTTCGGCCGCTACTTCAACGGCCAGATCACGGCCGCGGGCAAGGTGCCCCCGGCCAAGGTCTTCGTCGCCGGTGCCGGCGTGGCCGGTTTGGCTGCGATTGGCACGGCGGCCAACCTGGGCGCCATCGTGCGCGCCAACGACACGCGCGCCGAGGTGGCCGACCAGGTCAAGTCGCTGGGTGGCGAGTTCGTCAAGGTCGACTACGAGGAAGACGGCTCGGGCGGCGGCGGCTACGCCAAGGTCATGAGCGAGGGCTTCCAGGCCGCGCAGCGCCAGATGTATGCGCAGCAGGCCAAGGATGCCGACATCATCATCACCACCGCGCTGATCCCCGGCAAGCCGGCGCCCAAGCTCATCACCGCCGAGATGGTGCAGAGCATGAAGCCCGGCAGCGTGATCGTGGACATGGCCGCCGAGCAGGGCGGCAACTGCGAGCTCACCGTGCCCGGCGAGGCCGTGGTGCGCCATGGCGTGACCATCATCGGCTACACCGACCTGGCCTCGCGCCTGGCCAAGCAGTCGTCCACGCTGTACGCCACCAACCTGCAGCGCCTGATCGAAGAGCTGTGCAAGGCCAAGGACGGCGTGGCCGTGGTCAACATGGAGGACGACGCGATCCGCGGCCTCACCGTCATCAACCATGGTGAGATCACCTGGCCCGCGCCGCCGCTCAAGCAGGCCCCTGCGCCCGCGCCCAAGGCCGCGGCCGCACCCGTGGAGCAGAAGAAGAGCGGCCACGGCCATGGCGCCGGCGCGCCCATGCCGGTCAAGTCGCTGGTCATCGTCTTCGCCGTCGCGGCCGTGCTGTTCGCGCTGATCGGCGCCTATGCGCCGGCGGCCTTCCTCGGCCACTTCACGGTCTTCGTGCTGGCCTGCTTCATCGGCTACATGGTGGTGTGGAACGTGACGCCCGCGCTGCACACGCCGCTGATGAGCGTGACCAACGCCATCTCCAGCATCATCGCCATCGGCGCGCTGGTGCAGATCGCGCCGCCCGAGGCCGGCACCAACGGCCGGCCCGACGGGCTCATCATGTGGCTGGCGTTCGCCGCGCTGGTGCTCACGGCCGTCAACATGTTCGGCGGCTTTGCCGTCACGCGCCGCATGCTGGCCATGTTCCGCAAGTAATAACTACAACAAGAACCAGCAAGGAAAGACGCACATGTCCCAATCTCTCGCTACCGTCGCCTACCTGGGCGCGGCCATCCTGTTCATCCTCAGCCTGGGTGGCTTGTCCAACCCGGAAACCTCGCGCCGCGGCAACGTGTTCGGCATGATCGGCATGGCGCTGGCCGTGCTGGCCACCGTGTTCGGCCCGCGCGTCAGCCCGTCCGGCATCGCCTGGATCGTGATTGCCCTGGTCATCGGCGGCGGCATCGGCCTCTATGCCGCCAAGATCGTCAAGATGACGCAGATGCCCGAGCTGGTCGCGCTCATGCACAGCCTGGTGGGCCTGGCGGCCTGCCTGGTCGGCTTTGCCAGCTATGTCGACACCTCGGTGCAGTTCACGGGCGCCGAGAAGGCCATCCACGAGGTGGAGATCTACGTCGGCATCCTGATCGGCGCGGTCACCTTCAGCGGCTCGCTGATCGCCTTCGGCAAGCTCGCCGGCCGCATCGGCGGCAAGCCCCTGCTGCTGCCCGCGCGCCACTGGCTCAACCTGGTGGCCCTGCTGGTGGTGGTCTGGTTCGGCCGGCAGTTCCTGAACGCCCATGACGTGCAGGCCGGCATGCCGGCGTTGGTCGTGATGACGGTGATCGCGCTGCTGTTCGGCGTGCACATGGTGATGGCGATTGGCGGCGCCGACATGCCGGTGGTGGTGTCCATGCTCAACAGCTACTCGGGCTGGGCGGCCGCGGCCACCGGCTTCATGCTGAACAACGACCTGCTGATCGTGACCGGCGCGCTGGTGGGCTCGTCGGGTGCGATCCTGAGCTACATCATGTGCCAGGCGATGAACCGCAACTTCATCAGCGTGATCGCCGGCGGCTTCGGCTCGGGCGCGCCCAAGAAAGCGGCCGGCAACGGTGCTGCCGCCGAACCCCAGGGCGAGGCCGTGCCGGTGAGCGCGGCCGAGACCGCCGAGATGCTGCGCGAGGCCAAGAGCGTGATCATCGTGCCCGGCTACGGCATGGCCGTGGCCCAGGCCCAGCACACGGTGTACGAGATCACCAAGGCGCTGCGCGAGAAGGGCGTGGATGTGCGCTTCGCCATCCACCCGGTGGCCGGCCGCATGCCGGGCCACATGAACGTGCTGCTGGCCGAGGCCAAGGTGCCCTACGACATCGTGATGGAGATGGACGAGATCAACGAGGACTTCCCGGATGCGGACGTGGCCATGGTGATCGGCGCCAACGACATCGTGAACCCCAGCGCGCTGGAAGACCCCGACAGCCCGATCGCCGGCATGCCGGTGCTCGAGGTCTGGAAGGCCAAGCACTCCATCGTGATGAAGCGCTCCATGGCCTCGGGCTACGCGGGCGTGGACAACCCGCTGTTCTACAAGGACAACAACCGCATGCTGTTCGGGGATGCCAAGAAGATGCT
>NZ_JBANEL010000068.1:0-2299 GCF_040187735.1 Comamonas sp. w2-DMI
TGCGCGGCCAAGCAGGCGTTGCATTTCGGTGTGCAGCACGGATTGCCCGAATGCGTACAGGTGCTCGCGCACGCGCTCGGCATCGTTCTTGCGGAATGCGCTCGTGCCCACACCGAAACCCGTGCTGCTCCTGATCCTCGATGGCTGGGGCCATACAGTGTTACTAACTTACTACGCGCCACCCCGACGCACTCTCGTTGCCCACAAGGAGGCGGCGACGTGGGCAAGCTGTTCGAGAGGGTAAGGGAAGCGCGCTGGATGACCGGGCTATCTCAGGACGCCTTGGCTCCGGTTGGCCCGGTCGTCAGGGAACCGGACCGCGCCAGCGCGGTCCGATCCCGGCAACGACCCGACATCAAGGCCCCAAGGACGGGGCCGGAGCCCGGCAGCGATGCCGGGCTTTTTGTTGTGCCCGCGCCGCGGCAATGTCTGACGCGAAGATCAGAACGCACCGATACGAACGTGCGAACACAGGCGCAACACTGAGCAGCCGTCCCCGCACCGGAGCGCTGCGTGCCGCGCCTCGCCACATCCCGGCGGCAAGCCGCGGGATGCGCGCCACTGCCGTCCGCCCACACCGGTTCGCGGTACGCGCGCCACGCGCCCGAGCGCACGCTGCTGTACGCGTTGGTAGAGGCGCACTACCCGGACTTCATTGCACGGATCGAAGCGGAGGGCCGCTCGCTGCCCGGGTATGTCCGCGAGGCGTTCGATGCCTACCTGCGTTGCGGCGTGCTCGAGCACGGCTTCCTGCGGGTGGTGTGCGAGCACTGCCGTGCAGAGAGGCTGGTGGCCTTCTCCTGCAAGAAGCGCGGGTTCTGCCCGAGTTGCGGCGCGCGACGCATGGCCGAGAGTGCGCGGCACCTGGTCGAGGAGGTGTTCGGCCCGCGGCCTGTGCGGCAATGGGTGCTGAGCTTTCCGTACCCCTTGCGTTTCCTGTTCGCCAGCAAGCCAGAAGCCATTGGCCCGGTGCTGGGCATCGTGCAGCGCGTGATCGCCGGCTGGTTGGCCGATCAAGCCGGCATCGACCGCGCCAGCGCCCAGTGCGGCGCGGTGACGCTGATCCAGCGTTTCGGCAGCGCGCTGAACCTGAACATCCACTTCCACATGCTGTGGCTCGACGGCGTGTACGTGGAAGCCACCGAGCTGCCGCGGCGCGAACTGCGCCTGCACCGCGCCCGTGCGCCTACCACCGCGCAGTCGACCCAGCTGGCAGCTACCATCGCGCACCGGGTGTGTCGGCACCTGACGCGCAAAGGCTGGCTCGAAGGGGAGGGCGAATCGGCCTTCCTGGCAGACAGCGCTGCAGGCGACGACAGCATGGATGGGCTGCGGATGAGTTCGATCACCTACCGCATCGCCACCGGCCGCGACGCTGGCTGCAAGGTCGTCACGCTGCAAACGCTGCCCGGTGACGCCGGTTCGCTGGAGGGCGAAGCCGGCAAGGTCGGCGGCTTCTCACTGCATGCCGGCGTGGCGGCCGAAGCACACGAAAGCCACAAGCTGGAAAAGCTGTGCCGCTACATCACGCGCCCGGCGATCAGCGAGCAGCGGCTGTCGATAGCGCTCCAGGGCAGGGTGCGTTACCAGCTCAAGACCCCGTGGCGCAATGGCACCACGCATGTGGAATGGGATCCGGTGGATTTCATCGCCAAGCTGGCGGCGCTGGTCCCGCCACCGCGCGCCCACCTGACCCGCTTCCACGGGGTGTTTGCCCCGAACGCCGCCCTGCGCGCACAGTTGACGCCATCGGGGCGCGGCAGGCGGCATGACGCCGCTGTGGAGCCGGCGGACGCAAGCGCGAACGACGCGCCGCGCAGCCCCGAGGAGAAGCGCCGTTCGATGAGCTGGGCGCAACGCCTCAAGCGGGTCTTTTCCATCGACGTCACCGCCTGCGTCCACTGCGGTGGCACCGTGCGGATCGTCGCCAGCATCGAGGAACCTGCCGCCATCCGCGCCATCCTCGCCCACTTCGAGAAGCACGGCGCGCTGGAGCAAGCGCACTACCGGCCCGCAGCGCGCGCGCCGCCGCCGGCCGCGTGACGAGGTGCCGGCCACACAGCCGGCAGCCAAGCCAGAGTCCGATCCGATGCGGCCACGACCCCGCAGGGCTGCGCTCGGCCCTGTGCCGGGATTCGGTGAGAAATGGCTACGCACTGAGCCGCTGCGTGGCCCCGCGATGTCGAAAACCCACGCATGAACCCCCGATCTGTGCCCGATCTGTGCCCAAAGCGGCGCTTGCGCGGCCGCTTCCTACCCGCCAGACTCGCCAAAAAGGGCGGTTGAACTTCCTATACCC
>NZ_JBANEL010000069.1:0-2212 GCF_040187735.1 Comamonas sp. w2-DMI
CACGTCGCCGTGGGCATTGAGGGCAATGGTGCGGCCGCCGTCGCCGTACTGGCGGCGCACGATCAGGTTGGTGATGGACTGCATGCCATAGGCCTTGACATCGGCCTCGGGCACGGCGTGCTTTTCGGCCTCGAAGCCGAAGGTCTTGATCAGCTCGGCCGTGCGATCGGCATGGGGCGCGTTGTTGCCGGGGGGCGTGTCGGTGGGGACCTGGACCATGGCCTGCAGGAAGCGCACTTCCTCGTCGAAGTGCTGGTCGATCCAGGCGTCCAGGGCTGCGTAGGTGGCTTGCTTGTCTTGGTTCATGTTGGTCATTGCTGCTCTTGAGCCAGTTGGTTGAGTACGTGGGTGAAGGCATCCACGGACAGTTGCATGTCGTCGGACGTGGAGGATTCGAGCGGGTTGTGGCTGATGCCCGCGTTGAGGCCGCGCACGAACAGCATGGCCTGGGGCATGATTTCGTGCAGCTTCATCGCATCGTGGCCGGCGCCGCTGGGCATGCGGAACAGGGGCACGCCCAGGTCGGAGACGGCGTTTTCCCAGCGCTTTTGCCATTCGGGGGCGCTCGGTGCGGCAGCGGCCTTCATCGACAGCTCCGTCGTGTAGCGCAGGCCGCGGCGCTCGGCGATGGCCGCCAGCTCGGCCATGATGTCCTTGATCATGGCGTCGCGTTGCTCGTTGGTGGGCGCGCGCAGGTCCAGCGAGAACTGGCAGCGGCCGGGCACCACGTTGACCGAGCCCGAAGGCACGTTGAGCTGGCCGATGGTGGCCACGCTGTCGCCGTCCTGGGCCGCGCGTTTTTCGATGTACAGGGCCAGCTCGGCCACGCCGGCGGCGGCGTCGCGGCGGCGGTTCATGGGCGTGGTGCCGGCGTGGCTGGCCATGCCGATCATCTCGCACACATAGCGGGCGCTGCCGTTGATCGAGGTCACGATGCCCAGGGGAATGTCCAGCTCGTTGAGCACGGGACCCTGTTCGATGTGCACTTCGATGAAGCCCAGGTACTTGGCGGGATCGCGTTCCAGCTTGGGGATGTCGTCGATGCACAGGCCGGCATGCTGCATGGCTTCGCGCAGCGTGATGCCGTCGGCGTCCTTCTGGTCCAGCCATTCCTGCTTGAAGTCGCCGACCAGGGCGCCCGAGCCCAGGAAGGTGGCCTTGTAGCGCTGGCCTTCCTCTTCGGAGAAGCCCACGACTTCAATGCTGAAGGGCAGGCGCTTGCCCTGGCGGTGCAGTTCCTGCACGCAAGCCATGGGAACGAAGATGCCCAAGCGGCCGTCGTACTTGCCGCCGTTGCGCACGGTGTCGTAGTGGCTGCCGGTCAGCAGGGTCTTGGCGCCCTTGGCCTCGTATTCCGGGGCCGCCTTGTAGCGGCCGACCACGTTGCCCACGGCATCGATCTCGACTTCGTCGAAGCCGCATTCGCGCATCCAGTGGCTGATGCGCTGGGCGCAGGCACGGTGGGCGTCGGTCAGGTAGGTGACGGTCAGCTGGCCCTTTTCGGCATAGCCGGGGTCGCTGTGCTGGGCCAGGCGTTCCTGCCAGTCCCAGACTTCGTTGCCCAGCGTGGGCTCGTAGCCGAACTTGTCGTTGAGGCGGATCTCGGCGATGCGGTGGATGTTGCGCAGCGCCTCGGCCTGCTCGTAGTCGGGGTGGTTGTGCAGGCGGCGCTCGAAGGTCTCGATGATCTCCGCCTTGGACAGGCCCAGGCCGCGCGGGCCGCGCACGGCCAGGATGAAGGGGAAGCCGAAGCGCTTGTCGTATTCCGCATTGAGCTTGCGGATGTGCTCCAGCTCCTCGGGCGTGCAATTGGTCAGGCCGGCCTTGGTCTGCTCGTTGGTCGATTCGGCCGTGAGCGTCTTGGTCTCCATCTGCTTGCCGGCCAGCTCCGGGTGGGCGCGGATCAGGTCCAGCTTGGCCTGCTCGCTGGCTTCGGCCAGCACCTTGGCCATGGCGTGCTTGATGTGCGCCATGGACTTGAAGGGACGCTGCTCCAGCGCCTTGGCGGCAATCCAGGGCGAGTGCTCGTACAGGCCATCGAGCAGGTCGGTGGCGGTGGCCGCGTCGGCGGCGTTCAGTTGTTCAAGGGTCAGAGCCATGTCGCAATCAATCCTTGCAAGGGAAAAGCTGAGCCCAGTGGCGGGCCAGGTCAATACGGCGGCACACCCACACGTTGTCGTGCTGCTGGATGTGGTCGAGAAAGCGCTGCAGC
>NZ_JBANEL010000006.1:0-226759 GCF_040187735.1 Comamonas sp. w2-DMI
AACCCTGAACTCTTCGGGGTAACGTTGACTGCTCATAAGGACTCCTATTGGAACGGAAATAGGAGGCTTTGAACTATCTACAAAACCCTGGTCGATTCACCTGGATGCAGCACGCTGCTCAAAATCGTCGAACCAGGTTGATGGAGCTTGAGAGCAATATCTACCTGTCACAAGCCACAATGTTGCTGCTACGTGATGCTCAGATTCTGAACGAGCGGGCGCGGCAACTAGCGGATTTGCCTAAGCAGGAAATCAACGACCCGGTACTAGTGACTGACCTCCTGGAGCGCTTGCGTACCTTGGATGCGAAGGACAGCAGTATTCCTCGTCAGGCATCGCAATACATTGCCCGAGCAGCTGTGCTTCGGGTCAATCACTACCTGGATTCTGGGCAGGCGCAGTCTAGAGAGTTGAGTCCTCCGGTTCTTAAGCTCTTGGAGGATGATTGCTTGCACATGGAGAACGAGTTCAAAAAGCTGAACTTCTTATTTCAAGATTTTCTGTACCAGCAAACCAAGCTACAGGTCGCAATGTGGAAGCGTCCATTGGTCTGGTACGGATTCAAGACCAAAGCTGGCCTTAAATGGCTTGAAGCCTCCAGTGCACAGCAGCGGCAGAAGCTGAAAGAGCAACAAGGTATTCAGCGGCCTCGCAGCTAATTGCAGTCTGGGGCTATGCCTGAGCAGCCGAGGTGAATCTGTTCCCACGTTCCCACTGCGAATTTGGCTGTTCCCACTGCGAGTGGGAACACTTTTATTCAATGAATTCATAGGCTTGCAAGATTTTTTCCAGTTTGTTCCCGCGTTCCCACAAAAAAAGAGTCATACCCCGAAGGAAGTACGGTTGCATGTGTGCCCTGAGCTGCAATCTGTTCCCACGTTCCCACTACGAATTTGGCCGTTCCCACTGCGAGTGGGAACACTTTTATTGAATAAATTCAAAGGCTTACAAGAGTTTTTCGCGTTTGTTCCCACGTTCCCACTAAAAAAGAGTCATACCCCGAAGAAAGTTGCGTGAGTGCATGCAGTTGCCGCACCTGTTCCACGAGTTTTGGCCGAGCGAATGCCGTTTGAGCGGTGGCCCCGGAGGGGGCTGGGCAAGGCCTTCTGTGCGCCGCAACGGTCGGCGGTGAGGCAGGCATGGCACCAGAGAAGACAGTGTTCGGGCTGCCTTCTGGAGCCGATACAGGCGTGCATGGCTGTGATCACGGCCTTTCAGACCATGCCCGAAAACATTTCTCTATGACGCGGATGCCCCGAGCCGCATGTGCCCGCTGTTCTGCGGCCTTCTATAGGGGGTTGTGTTGTACTACCGGCCACGGGTCCTTCCCACATGGCTCGGATGCGGGTAATTCGAGCCGCGTTGTCGGACTGTTCAGCGGGTTGCCTAAGGGGGTTAACTGAAGATCTGAACTCTACGAATCAGCAGAGTTGTGCGGTCGCAAGCGTAGAGGTGGCAACCGGAGGGGGTTAAGTGAACCTGGCCTGTGGGGAGTATCTGGCCCGGGCCCTTGGGGGTACATCCTGCAGAGCGCCTTGGGGGTACAAATGAAATGTACCCCCAGATTTCGTTGTCGTACCCCCAAATGTACCCCCGCATATGCATGGATGCTATTGGACTCTGATGGACTTCCGTGGAAAGAAAAAGGCCGTTTTCAGAGGGGAAATAAAAAAGTCCGGAAGCCTTTGGAAGCTAACGGACTAGAAGATGGTCCCCTCGACAGGAATCGAACCTGTATCTAGCGCTTAGGAGGCGCTCGTTCTATCCATTGAACTACGAGGAGCAGCCCCCGATTCTAACTGCGTTGGCGGGGCATGAACGGCTCGCGCTGCGCCGGCCCGGCAGCGCCCGGGGGTATCGGGCGGCCGGTGCCGGTGCAAGGCCTCAATCCTTGCGCATGGTGTAGACCAGGTCCAGCGCGCTGGTCACGCCCGTCTGGGCACGCAGCGTGAGCCGGCGCGAGAGGTCGTAGAAGATGTAGATGGTGCCCATGGCGCCCGAAAGGCTTTGCTCGTAGGTCACGTAGAGCTTGTTGGACAGCCGCTTGCCCAGCGTCAGCGCGGCGCCCGAGGCGTCCTCGCCCGCACCCGGGCCCTTGAAGCCGACCTCGTCCAGGCCCAGGCTGCCCGCGATCTTGCCGCTGCCGCTGTGGCCGCCGGCCAGCAGCGCCAGGGCCGCCTGCTGCAGCATGGCGCTTTCGGCGCCGCCGGCTGCCGGATCGCGGCCCATGACCACCCAGGAGAGCTTTTCCGCGTCGGGCAGGTCGGGGTCCGAATACAGCAGCACGCGGGGCGCGCTGGCCGTGCCCAGCACCTGCACGCCCGCGCGCACGGCGATGTTGGGGCGTATGGCCAGGATGTCCAGCGAGGGATTGTCGTAGGGGCCGTTGAAGCGGATCAGGCCCGACTCCACATCCAGCGATTGTCCCCAGGCGCGGTAGCGGCCCTGCTCGGTGCGGATCTCGCCGGTCACGCGCGGCGGTCCGCCGGCATAGCTGGCGCCCTGGACTTCGAGCTGGCCGCGCAGCCGTGTCGTGATGCCGTAGCCCTGCAGCGCGAAGTCGCGGCCCAGGTCGAGCCTGACCTGGATATCGGGCAGCTTGCGCGGCGTGGCGCGGGCCTGGTCCTTGCGGGCCTCGCGCTCCTGCTTCTTGCGCGCGGCCTCCTCGGCCTTGCGCGAGGCGGCCGTGTGCACGACCACGTCCTTGTCCAGCGAAGGGGCGGATTCCTCGGGCAGGATGATGGCGGCCCGGTCCACGCCCAGGTCGCCGCGCAGCACGAACTGGCCCTGCTCCAGCCGCGCCTGCAGGCTGCCCGAGACGCTGACCTGGCGGTCGGCGCGCACCAGCACCTGCAGCTTTTTCGCCTGTGCCTGCAGGTTCATGCTCAGGCCCGATTCGCCGCTCTCGCCGGGCGGCGTCCACTGTGCGTAGCCGGAGCCGGTGAATTCGCCGCCATCCGCGGGCGCATTGGTGAGATTGCCGCTGTAGCCCAGGATGCGTGCGCTGCTGCCCTTGCCGCCCCTGAGGCGCAGCTCGGTGATGTCCAGGCGCGTGCCCTGCAGCCTGGCGCGCAGCATGCCGTCCCGCAGGTCCACACCGTCGAGCACCGAGGTGATGCTCAGGTCGTCGGCCTGCAGATTGCCCTGCCAGTGCGGCGTCTGCCGGTCGCCGCTGATGGTGGCGTCGGCGGCCAGCGTGCCCTTGACGCGCCAGCCCGGCGGTGCGAACAGCGCCCAGAGGCCGATATCGGGCATCCTGGCCGTCACGCGGCCCTGCAGCGGCGCCTTTTCGGGCCAGGCCCAGCTGCCATTCTGCTGCGCCAGGCGCGTGCGCAGCTCGCCGGTCATGGAGCCCGCGCGCTCGCTTTCCCACAGCATGCGGGCGGTGACATCGCTGCCGCTGGCCTGCACGGTCAGGCGCGCCTGCTGGATGCGCGCGCGCATGCCGGTGCCGCTGATGGTGCGGGTGCGCGTACGCCCGGGCTTGTCGGCGGTGGGGCCGGTGGTCTGTACCACCGTCGTGCCGGAGCCGTCGTCCACGGCCAGCCGCAGGTCGCCGGCGGCGCGTTCAACCACGAGCTGGGCCTTGAGCGCCGGGCCCATGGTATCCAGGTCCCACTGGCCGTTGAAGCTCAGATCCCCGCTCAGGCCGGCAGCGGCCAGCGGCGGCTCGTCGTCGCCCAGGCTGAAGGCATCCACCCAGGCCAGTGCAATGCCCTGGGCGCGGCCCGTGCTGCGCAGCGACCACTGGCCGTTGCCGGCCTGGACGGCGCTGCTTTCGTCCCAGGCGATCTGTGCCGGGGCCAGCGGCTCGGCCTGGGGGCGGCGCATGCCCGGATCGGGCGGCGTGATCTGCAGCCGGCCGGCCGAGAGCTGGTAGCGCGTGCTCAGCACGGGCTGGCCCTTGGCATAGGACGTGCGCTGCGCCACCTGTACCGGAGCGCCGGGCTGCAGCTGCACCAGCCAGGGGCCGGGCCTTGCCTGGCCGGACCGGTCCTTGCCAGGCTGGATGCGGGCCTGCAGCCTTTCAAGGCTGGCCTGCCAGTCCAGCGGCGCGCCGGCACGGGCCAGGCCGCCTTGCAGGGCGGTTTCCAGCTGCGCGCTGAAGTCCGCCTGCCGGGCCTGCGCGTTCAGGCTGAGCTTTGCGTTTTCGGGGCTGCCGGCCAGATCGAGCTGCAGGCTGGGAATGACCAGCGCCTGATCGGCGCTCTGGCCTGCACCCTGGTAACGCAGTTTCTGCGCCTGCAGGCCGGCGTTGAGCTGCAGGCCGCTGGCCGGAAGGGGCGTGCCGGGTGGGGCGTCGAGGCGCTGCAGCAGCGCCCCCCAGCCGCCGCGCCAGTCCAGCTGCAGCTGGGCGCTGCCGTCGGCCCGGGCTCCGGCCAGCGGGCGCTCCATGCCGGGCAGCTGGCCCAGCCATTGCACCAGCGACGAAAGCGCCGTGAGATGGACCCTGGCCTGGCCCTGGCCGGACTGGGGACCGATCTGGCCGTCCAGCTGCAGATGGGCGCCCGGCAGTTCGGCCTTGATGTTGGCTCGGGCATGGCGGCTTTCGGTGTCGAACTCGAGCCGGCTGGCGTTCACGCTGACCTGCAGCGCCTGCAGCTGCAGCTGGCTCAGCTGCAGCAGGGGCTGCTGCCACTGGCCCTTGGCGGCCAGGGTCTGGATGCGCAGGCCGGGTTTGGAGCCGCGGTCGCCCGCCATGGCATGCAGGTCGGCGGCAAAGACGACCCTGGGCGATGGTGCAGGGGCATCCTCGGCCTCTTGTGCGGGGTGCTGCGCCTGTTCGGTCCTGGCGCTGATCTCGCCCTGCAGCGGTGCGGCATCCAGCGTGCTGTAGAGGTCGGCGGGGTTGAGCTGCGCGACCTGCGCCCGGCCCTCGAACAGCTGCGAAGCCGGCGTGTAGTCACCCTGCAGGCGGATGCTGCCCTTGCCGATCAGCAGCAGGGCTTCGGGCACTCGCCACTGCCGGCCGTCATAGTGCACCTGGGCGGAAAGCGCCTGCAGCGGCAGGCCCTGCCTGTCCCAGGGCGCGGGGCGGCTGTTGTCGAACCGGGCGGCAAGCTTCCATGCGCCTGGCGCCGCCTGATTCTGCGCTGTCCCGTCGGGGCCGGCCAGCAGTTCGCCGTTCAGCAGCGTGCGCGGCCCCTGGGGCCAGAAGGCGGCCACGTCCAGGTTCTGCAGCACGGCTTTGGCCGAGAGCAGGGGCTGCTCGGCCCAGGGCATCACGCTGGCCTGCACATCGGCCTGCATGGGGGCGAGGTCGGCGGCATCCTGCTTCTTTTTTTCTAGCTGCTTGCGCTTTGTCTGATCGGTTTTTGAATTGATTTTGCTGGAATCTTTAGAGCTGGCAGGCGCTGCCTGCTCCTCTTTTGGATGCGTGGCGGTGGCGCTGGCATGGGCCGCGACCTCGAGCCGCGCGGCTGCGGTGGCCAGCGTGCCCCGGGCCCGGGCGCTGGCCTGCACGGCGATCATGGGCGCGGCAGGCGCACCGCCATCCGCAGCCTCGCCGGCCCTGGCTTCGGGCGTTGGCATGGGGCTGGGCACGCGCAGGTCGCCCTGCACCTGGGCGTCGAGCTGCATGGGCGCGGCGCCCTGCAGCTTGAGCTGGGCCTGATAGCTGCCGTCGGCAAAGCGCAGGCTGGATACCTGCAGCGCGTGCTCGCTGCCGTCGTACCGGTAGTGGCCCTTGAGGTCTTCGGCCACGGCCTCGGGCGAGCCCTGCCAGACGATGCGGTCCACGGCGAACGGCAGGTCGATCTTGACGGGCAGCGTCAGGCCCTGCAGCGGCTCGGCGGGCGTTTTCTCGGGGTCGGGCGTACTGGCGATCCGCACCTCCGCCACATGCACCTCGCCGAGCTGGAGCGCGCGCGACAGCAGCGGGCGCAGCTGCCAGCCGATCTGCGCGTCCCGGACCTCGACCTTGGTGGTCTGGTTCTGCCATTGCAGCCAGCCTATGCGCCCGCCCGTGCGCAGCGAACCCGTCACTTCCCGGGCCACCAGGCTCTGCCCCTCGGGCAGCCAGCGTGCGACACGCTGCAGCGTCTGGTTGAGCGAATCGTCGCGCCCGGACCACCACCACAGGCTGCCCAGCAGCAGCACGAGCAGGGCGACCAGTGCCGTGATCAGCCAGGCAGCGGTGCGCAGCCAGCGGCGCCGGCGCCCGGGCGGTGGCGCCTTGGCACCGCTGGAAGAGGGAGCCGCGTCAGGCAGGGGGGCCGCGCGGCTGGAGTCGGAATCCGCCATGTTCAAAATGTGAAGCCGAGGCGCAGGTGCAAGCGCAGCTGATGCTCTTGCGCACCCCAGGCGATATCTGCCTGTATCGGGCCGACGGGGCTTTTCCAGCGGATGCCGGTACCCACGCCGACGCGCATGTACATATGGTTGATGTCATCACCCACGGTGCCCGCGTCGACGAACACGGCGTGCTCGAAATCCTGCGTGTTGCCCTTGATGGTGATGGGGCGCTGCCACTCGGCACTGCCCGTGGCCAAGTATCGGCCACCGATGACGCGGCCGTTGTCGGTGCGCGCGCCGATCGTCTGGTAACCGTAGCCGCGCACGGTGTTGTCGCCGCCGGTGAGGAACATCAGCGTCATCGGCAGGTCGATGCCGCTCTTGGCCAGGATGGCGCCGCCCGAGGCGCGCAGCGCCAGGCGGCTGCGGCGGCGGGTGATCTCGTCGCGTTCACCCATGGGAATGATGCCCAGCCAGCGCGCCGTCAGCCGCCCGAACGGCGAGCGCTGGGGCGTGAGCGTGGTGCCGGCGCCGGCCTCGAAGGCAAAGCCGAAGCCCGAGGTGGGCGAGAGATTGTTGTCGAAGTAGCGGGCCGTCCAGCCATAGTTGGCCAGCAGCGAGGAGGCGCCGGGCGGGGCGCCGTCGCCCTGGGTCTTGGCGTAGTCGTACTGCAGGTAGTAGTTGCGCTCGATGCGGTCCTCGGCCTTGGCGCGGCCGGCGCGCATCTGCACGCTGTTGGTGTAGAAGTCACCCGTGGGCGCGCGCTCGATCTTGGCGCCGGCAAACCAGCGCCACAGGTCCTCGCCGGGCAGGCCCGTGAGCTGGGTGGACAGCAGCGGGTTCTTGCGGTCCAGCTGCAGCTTGCTGACCGCGCGCCAGCCCAGGCCCGGCACCTTGTTGTAGACATGGTCCACCGACAGGCGCGGACCGGTGTCGGTGCTGGCGCCGATGCCGAACACCCATTTCTGCAGCTTGGCTTCGCGCACCTTGGCGATCACGGGCGAGGTGACGGCCGTGCCCTGGGCATCGCGCCGGGCCTCGTTGCCGGCTTCGCTTTCGGCCTGCTGCGGCGCATCGGCCAGCGTCAGGAACACCGAGTCGTAATAGCCGCTGCTGACCAGCCGCTGCTGGGCATCCAGCATGGCCTGCAAGTCGTATTCCCGGCCCTCGGGCAGCCGCGCGATGCGCGCCGTGCCCACGGGGTCATAGCGCTCGGCGCCCTCGATCTTCAGCGGGCCGAAGGTATAGGCGGGGCCGGGTTCGTAGCTCACGCTGACCCGGGCCTGGTGGGTATCCGCGTCCACATCGGCCAGGCTGGTGTCTATGCGCGCCAGCGGATAGCGCCGCTTTTGCAGCACCTTGAGGCCGCCGCTCTTGGCGCCGCTCCAGGCGGCCTGCGAGAACTTCTCGCCGGGCTTGAGCGGCCAGTTGTCCTGTATCTGCAGGCGCTGCGAAGTGCCCAGCTCGTCCTCGGCATTGGTGCCGGCAAAGCGCACTTCGGACTGGGCGATGACCGTGGCCGGGCCGGGGTCCACCTTGACCACCACCTTGCGCGGCGCATCTTCGTCGGGCGTCTCGCTCAGCTCCACGGTCACGGTGGGGCTGAAGTAGCCCAGCGTGCCGATGAGGTCGCGCACATTGGCATCGGTGGCGCCGAGCAGGCGCGTGAGCTCGCGGCGCTGCAGATCGGGCTGGTAGCGGTAGCGGCGCAGTTCCAGATGCTTTTCCAGCAGTTCGCGCACTTCCTTGGGGGCATCGACTTCCAGCGAAAACGCCGGATCGCCGCCGGCGGCGGCAATTGACGGATCGCCCCCTTTGTCCTTGGAAGGAAGAAGGCTGCAGCCGCTCAGCAACAGGGCTACTCCTAGCGGAAAGAGAAACGCCGACCGCAAGGTCGGCGTCTTCGTAGGCAAAGTCTTGTGCATGCCCCTATTTTGACAGCATGCGCATGGCGTCCTCCAGGCCTTTGAGTGACAGCGGGTACATGCGCCCGCCCATGAGCTGGTCGATGATGCTGATGCTCTGGCGGTACTGCCACACGCCCTGGGGTTCGGGGTTGATCCAGGCGAACTTGGGAAAGGCGTGCGTGAGGCGCTGCAGCCATTCCGCACCCGGCTCCTCGTTCATGTATTCGACGCTGCCGCCGGGCTGCAGGATCTCGTAGGGGCTCATGGTCGCGTCGCCCACGAAGATCAGCTTGTAGTCCTTGTTGTACTTGCGGATGATGTCCCAGGTCGGAAACTTCTCGGCAAAGCGGCGGCGGTTGTTCTTCCACATGAAGTCATAGACGCAGTTGTGGAAGTAGTAGAACTCCAGGTGCTTGAACTCGCTCTTGACGGCCGAGAACAGTTCCTCCACGCGCTGCACGTGCTCGTCCATGGTGCCGCCCACGTCCATGAGCAGCAGCACCTTCACGTTGTTGTGGCGCTCCGGAATCATCTTGATGTCCAGATAGCCGGCATTGGCGGCCGTGGAGCGGATGGTGTCGGGCAGGTCCAGCTCCAGCTCGCCGCCCTGGCGCGCGAACTTGCGCAGGCGCCGCAGCGCCACCTTGATGTTGCGCGTGCCCAGTTCCTGCGAGTCGTCGTAGTCGCGGTAGGCGCGCTGTTCCCAGACCTTGACGGCGCTCTTGTTGCGGCCCGGCCCGCCGATGCGTATGCCTGCCGGGTTGTAGCCGCCGTGGCCGAACGGGCTGGTACCGCCCGTGCCTATCCACTTGCTGCCGCCTTCGTGGCGCTCCTTCTGCTCTTCCAGGCGCTTCTTGAGCGTCTCCATGAGTTCGTCCCAGCCCATGGCCTCGATGGCCGCCTTCTCCTCGGGGCTGAGTTCGCGCTCGAGCAGCTTGCGCAGCCAGTCCTGGGGGATTTCCTTGGTCAGGTCGGTCAGCATCTCCACGCCCTTGAAATAGGCGGCGAAGGCGCGGTCGTACTTGTCGTAGTGCTTCTCGTCCTTGACCAGGACGGTGCGGCCCAGGTGATAGAAATCGTCCAGGCTCAGGTTGTCGCCCTTGGGGCCGACCACGCCGGCCTGCAGCGCCTCGAGCAGGGTCAGGAATTCCTTGACCGAAACCGGCAGCTTGGCCGCGCGCAAGGTGTAGAAGAAGTCGATCAGCATCGGATATGCCTCCAGCGCTTATGTGGCGGGCGCATGCTGCTCCAGAAGATAGAGCAGCTGGGCGCGTGCCTCGGGCCACTCGCCGCTGCGCATGCTGTACATCACGGTATCGCGGATCGTGCCGTCGCGGCGCAGCGCGTGGCCGCGGATCACGCCATCCTTTTTCGCGCCCAGGCGCTCGATGGCGCGCTGGCTCGCGAAGTTGAAGTTGTCCGTGCGCCAGCCCACCACATGGCAGCCCAGCGTGCCGAAGGCATGGGCCAGCAGCAGCAGCTTGGCCGAGGTGTTCACATGCGTGCGCTGCACGCTCCTGGCGTACCAGGTGTAGCCGATCTCCACGCGGCGCACGGCGGGCAGGATATCGTGGTAGCTGGTGGTGCCCAGCACCTTGCCGCTCTCGTCGTCGAGCACGGCAAAGGCGAAGCGGTGGCCCTGCTCGCGGCCCAGCAGGGCCGCCTCGATATAGGAGCGCGTCTCGTGCGGCTCGGGCACCGAGGTGACGCGGATCTTCCACAGCTCGCCGTCGGCCGCGGCGGCGGCCAGGCCGGCTTCATGCTCCAGCGCCAGGGGCTCCAGGCGCACGCCCCGGTCGCGCAGCGTGACAGGTTCAACAAAGCTCATATCAGTTATCCATGGCGCATAAAACAAGCATGGCTCGGGTCAGCAGACGCCGCGCAAGAGCCGCCTCGCCGCGCCGGCGTCGTTCCCCTTCCCACGCAGCGCAGCGAAGTGAGAGAAGGGGGAAGGAGCGGAGCGATACAGGGGGATGTCACCTATTCCTCTGGTTCATGAAGACCAGCTTCTCGAACAGGCTCATGTCCTGCTCGTTCTTGAGCAGCGCGCCCACCAGCGGCGGAACGGCGACCTTGCCGTCCTCGGTCTGCAGCGACGCGGCCGGCACGTCCTCGGCCATCAGGAGCTTGAGCCAGTCGAGCAGTTCGCTGGTCGAGGGCTTCTTCTTCAGGCCCGGCAGGTTGCGCACGTCGTAGAACACCTTCATGGCCGCCGACAGCAGCTCGCCCTGCAGCCTGGGGAAGTGCACGTTCACGATCTGGCGCATGGTGTCCGCATCGGGGAACTTGATGTAGTGGAAAAAGCAGCGGCGCAGAAAGGCGTCGGGCAGTTCCTTCTCGTTGTTCGAGGTGATGAACACCAGCGGCCGGTGCTTGGCGCGCACCATCTCGCGCGTCTCGTAGCAGTAGAACTCCATGCGGTCGATCTCGCGCAGCAGATCGTTGGGAAATTCGATGTCGGCCTTGTCGATCTCGTCGATCAGCAGCGCCACGGGCCGGTCCGCCGTGAAGGCCTGCCACAGCACGCCCTTGACGATGTAGTTGTGGATGTCCTTCACGCGCTCGTCGCCGAGCTGCGAATCGCGCAGCCTGCTCACGGCGTCGTACTCGTACAGGCCCTGCTGGGCCTTGGTGGTGGACTTGATGTGCCACTGCAGCAGCGGCATGTCCAGCGCCGCGGCCACTTCCTCGGCCAGCATGGTCTTGCCGGTGCCGGGCTCGCCCTTGACGAGCAGGGGGCGCTGCAGGGTTGCTGCGGCATTGACGGCCAGCATCAGATCCTGCGTGGCCACGTAATTGTCGGAACCTTGAAACTTCATGGGCGGTATCAGCGTAAGTATTGATAAGCGTGCCGGGCACGGGCTGCCATAATCCGTTTGCACTGCAGCAAGGCATTTGAGCACCCGTCTGAACTCTTGAAGGATTGTGCGCGCAAAATGATAAAAACTTGGACCACGGTATTGGCAGTAGCTGTCGCGTCAGTGACCGGTATGGCACATGCCCAGCAAGCGGCTGGCGACGCGAAGGCAGGTGAGGGAAAAATCGCCATGTGCATTGGCTGCCATGGCATCCAGGGTTATCAGGCCAGTTTCCCCGAGGTATACAAAGTTCCCAAGATAGGCGGCCAGAGCGCGGCCTATATCGTCTCGGCCCTGCAGGCCTACAAGAAGGGCGAGCGCAAGCACCCCACCATGCGCGGCATTGCCGACTCGCTGAGCGACCAGGACATGGCCGACGTCGCTGCGTATTACGCGGGACACGGCATTGGCGATGCCAGGCAGGTCAAGGCCGTGCAGGCCAATGCCAGCGTGGCTCCGTTGCTGCAAAAGGGTGCCTGCTTCTCCTGCCACGGCGAAGGCTTTGCCAAGCCCATCGACCCCAGCTACCCCAAGGTCGCCGGCCAGTATGCGGACTATGTCTATGCGGCCCTGCAGTCCTACAAGACCCAGAACAATCCCCTGATCGGACGCAGCAACGGCATCATGGGCGGCATCGCCAAGCAGTTCAGCAACGACGAGCTGCGCCAGCTGTCGCGCTACATCGGCAGCCTGGATGGCGACATGCAGACCGTGGTGCAGCCGCATTTCAAATTCGGCCAGAAATGAGCCATCGTCGCCGCCCATGAAAAAAGCCTGCATCAATGCAGGCTTTGTTTTTTGCTGGCGCCGGCCTGGGCGACCTGCGTTCAGGCGGCCGGATTGCGGCGCACATGGCTGCCATCGCTGGTGGCGCGGCGCTGCACGCTGGCCA
Source organism: Comamonas sp. w2-DMI (assembly GCF_040187735.1). Taxonomy (NCBI): domain Bacteria; kingdom Pseudomonadati; phylum Pseudomonadota; class Betaproteobacteria; order Burkholderiales; family Comamonadaceae; genus Comamonas; species Comamonas sp. w2-DMI. The sequence continues at coordinate 11,892 of NZ_JBANEL010000006.1, forward strand.
CATAGGTATCGCCGTCGGGCGGACGGCCCGAGCGCTGGCTGTCCCACAGCATCTGGCCCAGGCTTTCCATGGCGGCATGGTGGGCATCGTGCAGCGAGTCCAGGCGCTTGCTCAGCAATTCCACGGCCTGGCGTATGCCGCGCGGCTGGTCGATGCTGCACTGCTCGCTGATCGACAGGTGCATGGACAGGTGCAGGAACGGGTTGGTGCGGCCGGGCTCGGCATCGTAGTTGCGCACCAGGGCTGCGTCCACGTCGGACAGGTCGTCAAAGTATTCGGGATGCTCGGCAATCCACAGGCTGGCCAGCGTTTCTATGGCCTCCATCGGCGCGTTGCTGAGCATCTTGGCGCGTACGCTGCAAAAAAATCGCCGGACATCGGCTTGGCTGGGGTTGAACATGATGGGCGGCAGCGTATCACGGCTGCCCGGCCTGCGAGGGACTGTGGTCTTGCCGCCGTTCGGCCAGTGCTTGGGCGCGCTCGTTGGCCATCTGCTCCACCAGCTGCTGGCGGCCCTGCTTGGCCACGGCGATGAGCTGGGTCTGGTCCTTGTAGTGCGGGTACATGCGCTCGGCCAGCTCATGGTTGTGCTGCCTGAAGCGTGCCGTGATGCGCTGCGCCTCTTCGGGGCTTTCGCCGACCAGCTCCAGCACGGATTGCGCGGAAACCAGGCTGGATTCGAAGACCTCGCGCTCGGCGTGCTGGACCTTCAGGTCGCGCAGCCGGAACCAGTGGTTGAGGTCCCGTGCGCGCGCCACGATCTGGAGGTCGGGAAAATGCTTGCGCGCCTGGGTCGCGATCTTCATGGACTGCTCGGGCGAGTCTACGGCGATCACCAGCACCCGGGCCTGCGCGGCGCCGGCGATGCGCAGCAGGTCCATGCGCGTGGCATCGCCGTAGAACACGCGGTAGCCGAAGGTGCGGGCCACCTCCAGCATTTCCACGCTGTGGTCGAGGATGGTGGGTGTCATGCCCTGGGAAAGCAGCACGCGGGCCACGATCTGCCCGTAGCGGCCGAAGCCGGCAATGATGATGGGGGATTCCTGCGGCTCCGAGATTTCCTCGGCCCGGGGCAGGTCGTCGCAATCCTTGATGGCCGCGAAGCGGCGCAGCAGCAGCCTGTCCAGCGCCACCAGCAGCAGCGGGCCCAGCAGCATGGACAGGGCCACGGCGGCCACCAGCATGGACGATACGTTGTGGCGGAAGACCTTGTATTGCGCAGCCGTCTGGAACACGACAAAGGCGAATTCGCCGCCCTGGGCCAGCATGAGCGTGAAGACCGGCCGCTCGCGCCAGGGCAGCTTCATGACCCTGGCCAGCCCGTAGATCATGACGGCCTTGAGCGCCACGAAGCCCAGCACCATGGCTGCCATGACCCAGGGGCTTTGCAGGATGACGCCGAAATCGATGCTCATGCCCACGGCCATGAAGAACAGGCCCAGCAACAGCCCCTTGAACGGCTCGATATTGGTTTCCAGCTCGCTGCGGTACTCGCTGTCGGCCAGCAGCACGCCGGCCAGAAAAGCACCCAGGGCCATGGACAGGCCGACCTGTGTCATCAGCATCGCGATGCCGACCACCAGCAGCAGCGAAGTGGCGGTGAAGATCTCCGGCGTCCTGCTGCGCGCGATCCAGCGCAGCAGCGGCTGCAGCAGCAGGCGGCCGCCGATGATGACGGCCGCGATCGTGCCCACGGTCTTGGCCACCTGCAGCCAGATATGGCTGTCGGCATGAGCGGCGTGGGCGGCCTTGTAGGCACCCAGGATGGGAATCAGCGCCAGGATGGGAATGGCCGCCACGTCCTGGAACAGCAAAATGGAGAAGGCCGCCTGGCCGCTGGGCGTGCGCAGCAGGTTGCGCTCGGACATGATCTGCAGGCAGACGGCCGTCGAGGACAGGGCCAGCCCCAGGCCGGCAATCAGGCTGACGCGCCAGGAAAAACCGAAGCCCCAGGCAGCGGCGAACAGAATGCCGGTGCAGGCCAGCATCTGGGCCATGCCCCAGCCGAAGATGGGCCGGCGCAGCTCCCACAGGCGCTTGGGCTGCAGCTCCAGCCCGATCACGAACAGCATGAGCACCACGCCGAATTCGGCGAAGTGCAGAATGTCCTCCACATTGCTCACCATCCGCAGGCCCCACGGTCCCATGGCAATACCGGCCCCCAGGTAGCCGATGATGGCGCCCAGGCCAAGTGCGCGGGCCAGGGGCACGGCCAGTACGGCGGCGGTGAGATAGATGAAGCCGTATGTGAGCCAGATGGGCGCGCTGTGTTCCATGGAATTCGGTGTTAACCCTGAGTTGCCGACAATTGTGGCACCCTGCAATGGCCGCCGGCCTTGCGGAATATGAAAAAGCGGCCGTTCAAAGCCTGCTGCCGATGGGTCTGTCGCTCGGGCGCATGCAGCAATGCCGGACAACTTCTAAGATGTCGTCCTCGGCTTTGCAGGCATTTTGGGGCTTTTCATGGATTGGCATACGTGGCTCGCGTTTTTTGTGGCTTCCTGGATCATTGCGGTGTCCCCGGGTTCGGGGGCCGTGCTCTCCATGAGCCATGGGCTGTCCTATGGCGTGCGCAAGACCAGCGCCACGATCTTGGGGTTGCAGCTGGGACTGCTGCTGATCCTGCTGATTGCCGGCGCGGGCGTAGGCTCGCTGCTCATGGCTTCGGAATGGGCCTTCAATGCCGTCAAGATCGCGGGCGCCTGCTACCTCATCTATCTGGGCATCAGCCAGTGGCGGGCCGGCGGCTCGTCCCTGATCGCCCAGGAAGTGGTTCCCGAGATCAGCTTCAGGCGGCGCGTGCTCACGGGTTTCCTGACCAATGCCACCAATCCCAAGGGCATCATCTTCATGGTGGCCGTGCTGCCGCAGTTCATGACCAGCAGCCGCCCGCTGGCGCCCCAGTTGGCCATTCTGGCCGTCACCATGCTGGCCGTGGACACGACCGTCATGCACGGCTATGCGGCGGGCGCCAGCGCCTTGCGCGGCCTCATGCGCAGCGCACGCGCCATGCGCAACCAGAACCGCGTCTTCGGCAGCCTGCTGATGGCCGTCGGCTCCGGCCTGTTCTTCGTGCAGCGCGCCGCGTCGTCTTGATTTCCCCTGAGCGGCGCCGCCGCTTTCCCATGAGGGAGGCGACATCTTCGCTGCGGGGCGGCCCTTGCTCGATGTCCTTGAGTTGAGTCGTGCCTTCATGGCCCGCAAGCGATGCGCGGGTTGTGGGTATAGGGATCGTGTTGTCGCATGGCAGACAAAGCCGGCGCGCAGGCGCCCCTACATTGGGGGGCATGAAAACCTTCCATTCCTACTCAGAAGTGCTGTCCTGCATCGGGCAGGAAGTCGCGGTCAGCGACTGGATCACCATCACGCAGGCGCAGGTCCAGCTGTTTGCAGATGCCACCGGCGATCAGCAATGGATTCACACCGATCCCGAGCGCGCAGCCAAGGGGCCGTTCGGCGCACCCATCGCTCACGGCTTTCTCACGCTTTCGCTGCTGCCGCAGTTATTTGCCCGCAGCTTTGCGATCGAGGGCTCGCGCATGGGCGTGAACTATGGCCTCAATCGCGTGCGCTTTACCTCGCCGGTGCCCGTCGGCAGCCGCTTGCGCGCCCGCATGACGCTGCAGGCCGCCGAGCGCGTGGAACCCGACGGCCTGCAGATGACCTGGCTGGTGACAGTGGAGCGCGAGGGCAGCGACAAGCCCGTATGTGTGGCCGAATCCCTGGCCCGCAACTACGGCGCTGCCGCCTGAGCCGCCTGGCGAACGAATCCATTCAAAAAGCCCCGAGTCTTGCAACCTAGGGCTTTCCTGCCTGATGAAGGCGGACGGGCTTAGCCGCCGAAGTTGTCCAGTTGGCCGGCCTGGTTGGCTGCAACCGCTTCCTGGCGCACCTGCTCGCGGGAAACGGTGGACCGGGTGCCGGGCGCCTGGGAGAAGTGATAGCCTTCCTCGATGGCGCGGAATTCGCCGCTGGCCTGGGCGGCCTTGAGTTCGGCCAGCACCTGGGCGCGTGTCAGCGTGGAGTGGCTTTGCTCCTGGGGAGGGTAGTGGCCATCGGCGAAATCGAGGCCTGCGGCCTGGGCGGCAACGGCGGACATTGCAATAGCAGCAACAATGGCAAAACGGCTGGCGTTTTTCATGGTTCTTCCTTTTATCGCAGGGCTCGTTGTTCCTTGCGGATATCGCTGGATGGCGCGAGCCCATGACCGGTAATTTAGGACGAAGCGATATGGGGAAAAACCCCTGAAACAGCAACTTATCGTTCCAGAAACGGCAACAATCGGCCTGCGGGCCGGCCACAAGCCTAAGGCGCAGGAGTCGGCTCTGCAAGCGCTGCGCCGGGAAAGCCGAGCTGGCGCCAGGCCTCGAAGACCGTCACGGCCACGGCGTTGGAAAGATTGAGGCTGCGTTGCGAGGCCCGCATGGGCAGCCGCAGGCGCTGCGCATCCGGAAACTGGGCCCGGATTTCCTGCGGCAGTCCCTTGCTTTCGGAACCGAACACCAGCCAGTCGCCGTCCTGGAATGCGATGGCATGTGCGGGGCTGCTGCTGTGGGTCGTCATGGCGAACATGCGCTCGCGCCGGGGCTGGCAGCTGGCCAGGAATGCCTCCCAGCTGGCATGGCGAGCCACGGCGGCATATTCGTGATAGTCCAGGCCCGCGCGGCGCATATGCCGGTCTTCCATGGAAAAGCCCAGGGGCTCAATCAAATGCAGGCTGCAGCCCGTGTTGGCCGCCAGGCGGATGACATTGCCCGTATTCGGCGGAATCTCGGGAGCGACAAGAACGATATGGAACATGGCCGGTATTGTGCAGTTGCGGGAGCCATGGCGTGGCTCGGCCGGGAAGTTCCAGACTGGCGCGGCGTGATGCCATCTCCTTTTCAGGGCGTGCGGCAGAGCACCAGCGCCGAGACGCCGGCGGCGCCCGACTGCAGTAGGCAGCCTGCGAGCGCATCGAGCGTGGCGCCCGTGGTCATGACGTCGTCCAGCAAGGCAATGTGCCGGCCTCGGATGCGGCTGCTGAAATCCGGAGCAACGGCAAAGGCCTTCTGCAGATGGCGCAGGCGCTGGGCGCGGCCCAGCTCATGCTGGGACTGCAGTGTGTGCCGGCGTTCCACCGCCCGGTGCCAGACGGGAATGGGTGGATGCAGGGCGCGGGCCAGCAGCAGCGTATGGTTAAAGCCGCGCTCGCGCAGGCGCTGGTCCGACGTGGGTACAGGCAGCAGCAGATCGCTGCCGTCCAACACCTGTTCCACCTGGGGGTGGCTGGACATGAGCCGGCCCAGACCATGCGCCAGGCCGGTGTCGCCGTGGAATTTGTAGCGCGCAATCACGTTCTGCCACGGATAGGCATAGTCCAGCACTGCAATGCAGTGCTTCAGCCGGGGTGGCTGCTTCAGGCAGGCGCCGCAGACCGCCGCACCTCCTTCCAGATGGCGTGCGCAAAGACTGCACCGCGGGACGGGCTGACTCCACTTGGCAAGGCAATCGGCGCAGAAGCGGGCCGCGGGCCAGCGCCTGCAGATGGCACACTGGCTGGGCAGGGCATCGAGCACTGCATTCCAGGTCCGGCTCCGCCGTGAAAGCCATGTCGCATGAAGGTCGGGCATGGAATCAATATACTCGCGCCGCATCGCCTTCCTCTTTGGTGTGCCAGCTGCCGGCCGCGTCTGTGGCCGTTGGTGCACGCCCCTGTTTCCCTTCGCCATGCCCCATCAACTGCCTCCCACGATCGACCCTGTTGCCGCCCAGCGCTGGCATGCTGCCGCGCCCGCGGAGTCGCCGTGGCTGCATGAAGAGGTGGCCAGGCGCATGCAGGAGCGGCTCGATTGGATCGTCAAGCCGCCGCAGCACTGGTGCCATTGGGAGCCGGTGCGCGGTGGCATGCAGGCCCATGCCCTGCTGCGCGAACGCTATCCGCAGGCCTCCTGTACGGTCTACGAAACCGTGGCTTCGCACCGGGATGTTGCCGAGGAAAGACTGGGCCACCGCTGGTGGCAGCCGGCGCGCTGGAAAAGCGCGGGCGTGCAGATCGCCGAACCCGGGCAGGCGAGTGCGGACATGCTGTGGGCCAACATGCAGCTGCACATGGCAGCCGACCCGCAGGCCCTGATCGAGCGCTGGCACGGCACGCTCAAGGTGGACGGCTATGTCATGTTCTCCTGCCTGGGGCCTGACACCGTGCGCCAGCTGCACCGCCTGTATGCCGAACTGGGCTGGGCGCCGGCCGGCCATGCCTTTACCGACATGCACGACTGGGGCGACATGCTGGTGCATGCGGGCTTTGCCGAGCCGGTGATGGACATGGAGCACATCACGCTGACCTTTGCCACGCCCGAGCGCCTGCTCAAAGAGCTGCGCGAGCTGGGCCGCAATCTGCACCCGGACCGCTTTGCCGGCCTGAGGGGGCGAGGCTGGAAACAGAGTCTGGAGCAGGCCATTGCCGAGCGCTGGAGCGACAGGCAGGCCGACGGGCAGTTCGCGCTGACCTTCGAGATCGTCTATGGCCATGCCTACAAGCCGCAGCCCAAGGTGCGACTGGAATCCAGCAGCTCGGTGTCGCTGCAGGACATGCGGGCCATGTTGCGCCAGCCGCGCAACACGGGTTTGCGATAGCCCAAACGTCGTTTTCCTGTCATTGATTCAACACAAAGCTGCCTACAATTTCCGTTCGGTTCCTAGATAACAGCGTTTCTTGTGGGCCTGTCTCTCCTGCCCGCAAAGACAGCGCCAGCCGGCAGGCTGCAAGGAGAGAAGTCGGGTGTTTCGCTTTGCCATGGAGACTGGCCAGCGGGTGCAGATGCCGCCGGGCCATGTGTTGGGTCATTACCGAAAGTCAGAGAAGCCTTCCGTGCGGCGAGGCGCTGCTTGGCGCGCTTCCAGTTTCTGTTGGCAGGATGGCGGCCGCCGCTTTGGCGCCACTTTCCCGTCGCTGCAGTTGAAGCTGTTTTTCCCCTCCCATTTTTTCCGTGAGTCGCATGCGCCTGCTGCCTGCAGGGGCGGTGCTGCCGGGCCTTGCGCTGCAAGCGAAGTTGGCACTTGCAAAGGCCGGCTCAGGCCGGTTGCCGCTACCGCTCCTGGTGCCCGGCTGCCGGTGTTGCGACCGCAGGTATTAGTGAATGCGCGCAGACAGTGCTATCAAACTTTAAGGCATGCTGCACGCTAGCCTGCAGCTGCGGCAGTCGGCCGCCTGTGTTCGGCGAGGGCGCAGAAGGCTGTGAATGAGTGGACAACCTGAGGCTTAGAGGTAAGTGAAAACGATGAAAAACATTTCCACCAAGCTGATTCCCTGGGGTTTGACATTGGCGATGACGGGATCCTTGGCTCATGCCGTTCAGGATCTGCCTGGCGGGCCGGCGGTCAATCAGCTCAACCTGGCGCCCCCCGTGACGCGCATTGCCGTGGAGCAGCATTTCCTGCACTGGATGATGCTGATCATCTGCACGGTGATTTTTGTGGGCGTCTTTGGCGTGATGTTCTATGCCATCTGGAAGCACCGTAAATCCAAGGGCGCCCAGGCAGCCAATTTCCACGAATCCGTCACGGTGGAGATCGCCTGGACCGTGGTGCCGTTCATCATCGTGGTGCTGATGGCGCTGCCGGCCACCAAGGTGCTGGTGGCGCAGAAGGACACGACCAATGCCGACCTCACGATCAAGGTTACGGGATACCAGTGGAAATGGGGCTATGACTATCTCAACGGAGAGGGCGAGGGCCTGAGCTACGTCTCCACGCTGGACAGCAGCCACCGCGTCCTGTCCGACAGCGGCAACGTGGCAAATGCTCCCGTCGACTACCTGCTCAAGGTGGACAACCCGCTGGTGGTGCCGATGAACAAGAAGGTGCGCGTGATCACCACGGCCAACGACGTGATCCACTCGTTCATGGTGCCGGCCTTCGGCATCAAGCAGGACGCCATTCCGGGCTTTGTGCGCGATACCTGGTTCAAGGCGGAGAAGGCCGGCGACTACTACGGCCAGTGCGCCGAGCTGTGCGGCAAGGAGCATGCCTACATGCCCATCCATGTGAAGGTGCTGTCCGCAGCCGATTACACGGCCTGGGTCGACGGTGAAAAGAAGAAGGCTGCGGCCAAGCAGGACGACCCCAACAAGGTCTGGTCGCTGCAGGACCTCGTGGCCCGCGGCGAGAAGGTCTATGCGGCCAACTGTGCGGCCTGCCACCAGGCCAACGGCAAGGGCGCCGGCCCGATCAAGCCGCTGGACGGCAGTGCTGTCGTGCAGGGCGCGCCTGCCGAGATGATGCATGCCGTACTCGAGGGCCGGGCCAATGGCGCCATGCCTTCGTGGAAGCAGCTGAGCGACACCGACCTGGCGGCCGTGGTGACCTTTGCCAAGAATCACTGGAGCAACAAGACAGGGCAGGTCGTCCAGCCCGCGCAGTTCGTTGCCGCGCGCGGCGGCAAGTTCCCCGAAGGGGGCGGCGCTGCCGCTTCGCAATAAGTGCCTGGAACCGATGATCGACTGGAGTTAAGAATATGAGCGCCGTACATCCTCCCATCCAGACGCCTGCGGATCATGGGCATGCGCACGGGCATGACGACCATCACCATGCGGCGCCCTCGGGCTGGCGTCGCTGGCTGTTCGCGACCAATCACAAGGACATCGGCACGATGTACCTGCTGTTCTCCTTCACCATGCTGATGGTGGGAGGCATACTGGCCATGCTGATCCGCGCCGAGCTGTTCCAGCCCGGCCTGCAGATCGTCAACCCCGAGCTGTTCAACCAGCTGACCACCATGCACGGGCTGATCATGGTGTTCGGCGCCATCATGCCGGCCTTCGTGGGCTTTGCAAACTGGATGCTGCCGCTGCAGATCGGCGCCTCCGACATGGCGTTCGCGCGCATGAACAACTTCAGCTTCTGGCTGCTGATTCCCGCGGGCATCATGCTGGTGGGCTCGTTCTTCATGCCCGGCGGCGCCCCTGCGGCCGGCTGGACGCTGTATGCGCCGCTGACGCTGCAGATGGGCCCCTCGATGGATACCAGCATCTTCGCGATGCACATCATGGGCGCGAGTTCCATCATGGGCGCGATCAACATCATCGTGACCATTCTGAACATGCGTGCTCCCGGCATGACGCTGATGAAGATGCCGCTGTTCGCCTGGACCTGGCTGATCACGGCCTATCTGCTGATCGCGGTGATGCCCGTATTGGCCGGCGCCATCACGATGACGCTGACCGACCGCCACTTCGGCACCAGCTTCTTCAACCCCGCAGGCGGCGGCGATCCGGTGATGTACCAGCACATCTTCTGGTTCTTCGGCCACCCCGAGGTCTACATCATGATCCTGCCGGCCTTCGGCATCGTGAGCCAGATCGTGCCGGCCTTCAGCCGCAAGAAGCTGTTCGGCTACACCTCCATGGTGTACGCGGTGGCGGCGATTGCCATTCTGTCGTTCATCGTGTGGGCGCACCACATGTTCACCACCGGCATGCCGGTCACGGGCCAGCTGTTCTTCATGTACGCGACCATGCTAATCTCGGTGCCGACGGCCGTGAAGGTGTTCAACTGGACGGCCACCATGTGGCGCGGCTCCATGACCTTCGAGACACCCATGCTGTTCGCCGTGGGATTCATCTTCGTGTTCACCATGGGCGGCTTCACGGGCCTGATCCTGTCGATGGCGCCCATCGACATCCAGTTGCAGGACACCTACTACGTGGTGGCGCACTTCCACTACGTGCTGGTGGCCGGCTCGCTGTTTTCCATGTTCGCGGGCTACTACTACTGGTCGCCCAAGTGGATGGGCGTGATGTATTCCGAGACGCGCGGCCGCATCCACTTCTGGGGCTCGCTGATCACCTTCAACATCACCTTCTTCCCGATGCACTTCCTGGGGCTGGCCGGCATGCCGCGCCGCTATGCGGACTACCCCATGCAGTTTGCCGATTTCAACATGATTGCCTCGATCGGAGCCTTCGGCTTCGGCCTGATGCAGGTGTACTTCTTCCTGTTCGTGGTGTGGCCCGCGATGCGCGGCCATGGCGAGAAGGCGCCGCAGAAACCCTGGGAAGCCGCCGAGGGCCTGGAGTGGGAAGTGCCTTCGCCCGCGCCGTTCCATACCTATGTCACGCCGCCCAAGCTCGACGAGAGCGCCACGCGCGTGATCGGCTGAGCAGGATCGGGAGAAGCGCACATGCAGACACCCGAGCAGCGCAAGGCCAATCTGCGGCTGGCACTGATCCTGGCATCCACGGCCGTGGCCTTCATGGTGGGCTTCATGGTCAAGATGGCCTGGATGTAGCAGGGCATGCGCAAAAGGCGCTGCGGTCCCGGATGCCGGGCCTGCAGCTTGGAATTCGGCAGCCGGACCGTGTGTCCGGCGGCCCATGCAGTCAGGAGATGGCGGTGAACGTGCACAAGGAAAACGCGAAAATGGTCGGCAAGCTGCTGTCGGTGGCGCTGGGCATGTTTGCGTTTGGCTATGTGCTGATACCGATCTACAAGCACATCTGCGAGGTAACGGGCATCAACATCCTGTCGCTGTCGGAGCGCGAGGTGCCGGGCGCCGGCGCGGCTGGGCGCAACGTGAAGCTGCCCAGCAACTCGCAGGTCGACACCAGCCGCACCATCACCGTGGAGTTCGACGCCAATGCGCGCGGCCCCTGGCAGTTCAAGCCGGCTGTGCATTCGCTCCAGGTGCATCCGGGCGAAATGGCCACGGTGATGTACGAGTTCCAGAACGTGCAGGATCGCACCATGTCGGCGCAGGCCATTCCCAGCTATGCACCGCGCCAGGCGACGGCCTTCTTCAACAAGATCGAGTGCTTCTGCTTTTCTCAGTACACGCTCCAGCCCGGCGAAAAGCGCGAGTGGCCTGTGGTCTTCGTGATCGATCCGCGGCTGTCCAAGGATGTCAGGACCATCACCCTGTCGTACACGTTTTTCGAAGTCGGCGGCAAGACGCCTGCCGTGCCGCAGGGCACGGCCCAGGTGCGCAATGCTGAAGCGGAGGCATCATGAACGGCCAGGTGCCCGGACCCGAGGACGATGCAGGCAGGCAGCCGGCCAGGCCGCCCGGCCAGAGCCTGCTGCGCACCCTGCTGGCCGTGGCCTGGGCCATCCTGGGCGTGCGCAAGGGCTCGGAATATGCAAAGGATTTTGCGCACATCACGCCGCTGCACGTGATCATCGTGGGGCTGGTGGCGATCGTGGGCTTGGTATTGGCGTTGATATTGCTGGTGCAACTGGTGGTTTAGCCTGCGGGCATGCGGCAAGAGAATCGGTTTGGGCAGTTGAATGTGAAGGGTGCGGTTCTTTAACAGGCCGCGGTGAATAACAACGATCTACAGTCTCAGGAGCTGAGCGATGAGTGCATCCCCCCAGGGCGCAACCCCTTATTACTATGTACCCGCTGAATCCAGTCACCCCGTCATGGCGGCGATTGGCCTGTTCTTTGTCATCCTGGGTGCCGGCACTTGGATCAATGGCTACGAGTGGGGCATGTATTCCCTGTTCGCAGGCCTGGTCTGGTGGCTGGCGGTCCTCTTCGTCTGGTTCCGGGATGCGGCGCGCGAGAGCGAGGCCGGGCTCAACAGCCACAAGATCGACCTGTCCTACCGCTGGAGCATGAGCTGGTTCATCTTCTCGGAGGTCATGTTCTTCGGCGCCTTCTTCACGGCCCTGTGGTGGGCGCGCGCGCACTCCGTGCCTGCGCTGGGCAGTCTGGCCAACGAGGTGCTGTGGCCCAATTTCCAGGCTGTCTGGCCCAGCGTGAGCGCGGGTGCCACGGCATCGCCGGCCGATATCGTGGAGCCGTTCAAGACGGTGGGCCCGTTCTGGCTGCCCACGATCAACACGGCCTTGCTGCTGTCCTCCGGCGTGACGCTGACCATTGCCCACCATGCGCTGCAGGCCAACCACCGTGCGCGCTGCATTGCCTTCATGTGGGTGACGGTGGTGCTGGGCTTTGTCTTCCTGTGCGTGCAGGGCTATGAGTACCACCACCTCTATACCGAATACAACCTCAAGCTGTCCTCGGGCGTCTACGGTTCGACCTTCTTCATGCTCACGGGCTTTCACGGCTTCCACGTGCTGGTGGGCATGCTGATGCTGTTTTTCATCACCCTGCGCCTGATGCGCGGCGACTTCACGGACAAGCACCATTTCGGTTTCGAAGGCGCGGCCTGGTACTGGCACTTCGTGGACGTGGTCTGGCTGTTCCTGTACGTGCTGGTCTATTGGATGTGAGTTGCTCGCGGCGGCCCGGTTGCTGCAAAAATGGAAGTGCCTTGCGCTTGCTGGTCAATGCTTTCAGTGCTTCATCGGCCTGAAGACATTGACTGGATGGCGCAAGGTGCTTTGTTTTTGGTAGCAGGAGATAGCGTTGCCGGCAGGCCTATTGCTGCGGGCTCCAGCCTGTGGGATGCAGATAGCCGAGCTTGGCGGCCACCAGGATGCAGAGGAACAGCACGATGGAAATCCCCACGCGCAGGGCCAGCGAGCGGAGCATGGCCCGGCTGCGCTGCTGGTCGTCACGCTGATCGCCGCCCTTGCGCATCATGAAGAACAGCGCGCTGCCCAGGCTTGCAAGAATGGCCAGCAAGGCGAGGATGATCAGGAATTTCATGGACGGATTATCTGGTGCAAACATCACGAACGCGAGCATCGCGCATCCCGCGGGCATGGCGATGGGCCCTGATCACCCTGGCGGCTGTGGCAGTGGCCGCGGTCACGGCTTCGCTGGGCTTCTGGCAGCTGGACCGTGCTGCGCAGAAACAGCGGCTGTTCGATGCCATTGCCAAGCAGCAGGCGCTGGCGCCCTGGCACAACGCCGATGTGGCTGCGCAGGTGCCGGCGGCAGGGCAAGCGCTTTCCGACCCGGCCAGCCAGGCACTGCTGCACCGGCCGGTGCAGCTGCAGGGCCGGTGGCTGGCCGATGAAACCCTGTACCTGGACAACCGGCAGATGCAGGGCAGGGTGGGCTTTTATGTGCTCACGCCGCTGCAGCTGGCGCCGCCGCACGAGGGAAAAGTGATCGTCGTGCAGCGCGGCTGGGCACCACGCAACTTCCTGGACCGCACGGCCTTGCCGCCGGTGCAGACGCCCGAAGGCCTGGTGAGCCTGCAGGGGCGGCTGGAAGCGCCGCCCTCGAGGCTCATGGAGCTGGAGCCCGGCGCAGCGGCCAGTGCAGACCCTGATGGGCAACAGTCGCGTATCCGACAAAATGCCGATATCGCGGCCTGGGCCCGGCAGAGCCGGCTGCCGCTGCTGAGCCTGACGGTGCTGCAGACCGGTGCAGCCGGCGAAGGCGCGGCCGGCGAAGGCTTGCAGCGCGACTGGCCCGCGATCAATGCCGGGGTGGAAAAACACTACGGCTATGCGTTTCAATGGTTCGGGCTTTGTGTCCTGGTGGTATTGCTGTATGTCTGGTTCCAACTCGTCCGACCTCGTCTCCCCGTCCGCCGCCGCAGCGCCGCGCAGTGAACGGCATCCGGCGCCGCCGGCCGATGAAATGCTGGGGTTGACCGTGCACAGCCTGCCCAGCCCAGAGCAGGGCCTTGCCCGGCACCAGCGCCGCGGGCGCTGGAAGATGCTGGCGGTGCTGGCCGTCTGCGCGGCTCCCGTGGTGGCTTCCTATTTCACCTATTACGTGATCCGGCCCACGCAGCAGCGCAGCTTCGGCGAGCTGATGGCCGAGCAGGCCGCGCTGCCCGCTGTGCAGGCCACGACCCTGGACGGAAGAACGGTCGCGCTGGACACGCTCAAAGGCCAGTGGCTGCTGGTCAGTGCAGGCAGCGGCCGTTGCGCGCAGCAGTGTGAAAACAATCTCTATCTGCAGCGGCAGCTGCGCGAATCGCTGGGCAAGGACAAGGAGCGGCTGGACTGGGTCTGGCTCATTGAGGACGAGCAGCCTGTGGATGCCAGATTGCTGCCTGCACTGGCCCAGGCCACGGTGCTGAGAATGCCGCCTGGGGTCGTCGCGCAATGGCTCAAGCCCGCGGCCGGCCATGCGCTGCAGGAGCATCTGTATGTGGTGGATCCACTGGGCCACTGGATGATGCGCTTTCCCGCCGATCTGGACAAAGCCAGCGCAGGCAAGGCCAGGCGCGATCTGGAGCGGCTGCTGCGCGCCTCGTCTTCCTGGGACGAGGCAGGCAGAGGCAGCCCGTCCGCCGGACGCTGAACAGCCACCGTGGCGAGGCCATGCGACAAGGAGGATCTCTATGAATGCCCGGGTCACTGCGCAGGCCGAAGCTTCGGCCCAGCCCTTGCGGTCCGCCGATGCGGCAGCGCCTGAAGGCGCGGCAACCCTGTCCTCGCGCTGGGCGCAATACCATGCGCTGACCAAGCCGCGCGTGGTGCAGCTCATCGTCTTCTGCGCCTTGATCGGCATGGTGCTGGCCACGCCGGGCGTGCCCACGCTGGCGCAGCTGGGGCACATGGCGGTGGCTTGCGCCGGCATCTGGCTGGTGGCCGCAGCGGCTGCGGCCTTCAACTGCCTGGTGGAGAGAAGCATCGACGCGCGCATGAAGCGCACGGCCTGGCGCCCCACGGCCCGCGGCGAGCTCACGCACCGCCAGGCGCTGCTGTTTTCCGCGCTGCTGTGCGCGGCCGGGGCGTCCATTTTGCTGCTGGCCGTCAATGCCCTGACGCTGTGGCTGACGCTGGGTACCTTCATCGGCTATGCCGTCGTCTATACGCTGGTGCTCAAGCCGCTGACGCCGCAGAACATCGTGATCGGCGGCGCCTCGGGCGCCATGCCGCCGGTGCTGGGCTGGGCCGCGATGACCGGGCAGGTCGGCCACGAGGCCCTGCTGCTATTCCTCATCATCTTCCTGTGGACGCCGCCGCATTTCTGGGCGCTGGCCCTGTACCGCGTGGAGGACTACCGACGCGCCGGCCTGCCGATGCTGCCCGTCACGCACGGCAATGCCTTCACGCGGCTGCAGGTATTCCTCTACACGGTGGTGCTGCTTGCCGCCACGCTGCTGCCCTATGTGGTGGGCATGTGCGGCCTGTTCTATCTCTTGGCCGCAGTGGTCCTGGGGTTGGGCTTTTGCGGTTATGGTTGGGCCTTGTTGCGCAGCTATTCGGATGCGCTGGCGCGAAAGACATTTCGCTTTTCCCTGATCCACCTGAGCCTGCTGTTCGCAGCCTTGCTGGTGGACCACTACCTAGCCTGAGAGACCATGGACAAACGAGGCGTGCTGCGCGCACTGGGCGCGGCAACACTGGCCGGCACGGCCGCGCTGGCATTGACTGCCTGCAACAAGAACGACAAGCCCCGATTCCAGGGCGTGGATGTGACGGGCGCCGAATACGCCAGGGACATTCCGCTGGCCGACGTGAACGGCCAGCGCCGCAGCCTCAAGGATTTCTCGGGCAAGGTGGTGGCCGTGTTCTTCGGCTATACGCAGTGTCCCGATGTCTGCCCCACCACGCTGCAGGAGCTGGTGGAGGTCAAGCAGCAGCTGGGTCCGCAGGGCGACAGGCTGCAGGCCGTCTTTGTCTCGCTGGACCCCGAGCGCGACACGCCAGCGGTGCTCAAGGCCTATCTGGCCAATTTCGACGACAGCTTCGTGGGTCTGCATGGCACGCCCGAGGAGATTGCCGCCGTGGCCAAGGATTTCAAGATCTTCTTCAAGAAGGTGCCTGGCAAGACCGAAGGTACCTATACGCTGGACCATTCGGCCGGGACCTATCTGTACGATCCCCAGGGCCGCCTGCGCGTGTACGAGCGCTATGGCGCTGGGCCGCAGGTGCTGGCCCAGGATGTGAAGGCGCTGCTCGGCTGAGCGGGCTCCGCCCCATCGCTGCGGATGGTGGAAACCCCCGGTTACATATTGTCCTTTGACATAGCGCAACCGGGTTGCCCCGCGCGCTGCGCATAGTGGGCGGCTTAACTCACTCGGCACGAGGGCTGCCCGCTTCCTGGAGCCGCCGCAGCAAGACCTTGATGCGGCAGAGGAGCCGCAAGCAGGAATGCCGGTGGGGATGCTGGGAGCACGCATGGCAGACTGCCCTTTTTCCTCAATCACGCCGCCTGCAGCGACGGCGCAGTCCGAAGAACGTACGCGGCAGGCGCAAGCCTGTGCTGCCGGGCCTCGCGCTCCGGCCGGCGTTGGCCTTTGGCGGTTGAACCCACGCGAGCGGGACGCCCTGGATGCCGCGCCGGACGGCATTTTGCTGGTCGGGCACGATGGCTGCATCGTCGCCGTCAACGCTGCCATGCTGGCGATTTCCGGCTATCAGCGCAGCGAGCTGGAGGGGCGGGGGCTGGAAATCTTGCTGCCGCCGGATACGCGCGCCGCGCATGGCCACTATCTGCGCAGCTATTTCGCCCAGCCGTCACGCCGTCCCATGGGCCTGGGCGGAGTGCTATGGCTGCAGCGCAAGCAAGGCGGCGCGATTCCGGTGGACATTGCCCTGGGGCATTTCGGCGCCGAGCACGAGGGCGTGGCAGTGGCCTTTGTGCGTGACGTGACCGAACTGCACCAGATGCAGCAGCGGCTCAAGTACCAGGCCACGCGCGACACGCTCACGGGCTTGAACAACCGCTGGCAGTTCGGCCAGGAGCTGCTGGAGCAGATCAAGATCGCCCAGGCCAATGGCGACATGCTGGCCCTGCTGCAACTGGATCTGGACAATTTCAAGGCCATCAACGACGGCTACGGTCATGAGGCGGGCGACCAGCTGCTGCGGGAGGTGGCACGGCGCCTGAAGGCGCAGCTGCGCAGCGAAGGAATTCTGGCGCGCCTGGGGGGCGATGAATTCGTGGTGCTGCTCATGGGCGAAGGTGCGGCCCGCGCCAGGTTCTGGAGCGAACAGATCCTCGCGGCGCTGGCCATGCCTTTCAAGCATGACGGCCTGGCGCTGGACTTCGGTGCCAGCATCGGTATTGCGCTATACCCCGACAACGCGCAGGCCGGCGACGACCTGATGCGCTTTGCCGATATGGCCATGTACAGCGCCAAGGCGCAGGGCCGTGGCAATGCCGTGTTCTTCGAGTCCTCCATGGGCCAGGAGATGGCCGAACGGGTTCTGCTGGCCGAGCGCTTGCGCATGGCGCTCGGCTATGGCGGTCTGCAGCTGCACTATCAGCCCCAGGTGGACGTGAAAACGGCCAGGGTCGTGGGCGTTGAGGCCCTGCTGCGCTGGAGCGACCCGGTACTGGGCAATGTGAGCCCGGGGCGCTTCATCGCCGTGGCCGAGGCTTCGGGCCAGATTGTCGCCCTGGGCAACTATGTGCTCGATGCCGCCTGCAGGCAGATTGCCGCATGGTTCCAGGCCGGTACGCCGCTGCGCGTGGCGGTGAATCTTTCCGCCCATCAGCTGCGCCAGGTGAATCTGGTCGAGCAGGTCAGGAGCTGCCTGCAGCAGCACGAGGTGCCGCCGCAGTGGCTGGAGCTGGAAGTGACGGAGTCCCAGGCCATGATCGACCCGGACCAGGGCCGGCAGGTGCTGGCCGATCTGGCCGCACTGGGGGTGACGATTGCCCTGGACGATTTCGGCACCGGCCATTCGTCACTGGCCTATCTGCAATACCTGCCGCTGCAGCGCGTCAAGCTGGGGCGCGAGTTCCTGCTGCCCTCGCCGAGCCGCGACCGGCTGGTGGAGGGCATCGTGCACATGGTCCATGCGCTGGACCTGGACGTGGTCGCCGAGGGCGTGGAGCAGCCCGATCAGCTGCAGCTGCTGCGTGACGTCGATTGCGAATGCTTCCAGGGCTGGCTGCACTCGCGGGCCATGTCCGCCGACCAGATACAGGCCTGGCTGGTGGCGGCTTGAATCAGGCCCCGGCCGTGGGCGCGCAAGCGCTGTCGGCCATCTCGGCTGCCTGGCGCATTCTGGCCAGTTCGCGCGCGGGCAGCGGAATCTGGCCGCTGCCCATGCGCATCAGCAGGCAGTGCAGCATTTCGGTGGACAGGCCGTGCAGCACCAGGCGATGGCCGGCCCGCAGCGTGGACAGCGGCACCAGCGGATGCTTGTTGTTGAGCATCACCAGATGCTCGGGCGAGGCCAGGATCTTGGCGCAGTAGATGGCCACGGTTTCGTCGAGCTGCAGCGAGTTGCTGGCGCGCCAGAAATCGTTGTCCGTCAGCAGCAGCTGGTAGACCGGGGTGTAGATCTCGATGGCGCTTTGCAGGTCCAGCCGGTTGAGCCTGCCGCGCGGCATGTCCTCTAGCTTCAGCTCCGGTTCGCGCACCATGGAAAAGTCGGGCTCGGGCACGGGCCGCAGTTCCTCGCCTGCGGCGCGCAGGGCCTTGTTGAGGCGGATCACGAAATTGAAGAGATTGAGGTCGTGCTTGAGGAACAGCTCGTCCTTGATGTCGTCCACGCTGGTCGGCTCGAGCGGCGTGGTCTGGACCGGAGTGGGCGCGTTGGCCGCCACGAAGGAGAGCACCTGCGAGCCCAGGTGGAAATGCCGCATGATGAGCCAGTTGGCCTCGGGCGAGACAAAGGTATTCATGCTGAAGGCCAGCAGCCGGTGCAGCAGCCTGGAATGGGCCCAGCGGCGTGGCAGAAAGACCTTGAGCACCTGGATGAGGATGATGCTGGTGCGCGCCAGCGGCCGCAGGAACGGCAGCAGGTACTGGCGCGAGCCGCTGCTGCAGTCGCGCAGCCAGGCGGCCTTCACCGCGTCGGGCAGCGGCGTGCTCTGGTCCAGGTACAGGGCCAGCCAGGGACTGGGGTCGCGCTCGTCCCAGGGCTGCGCGGAGAAATCCTCTTTCATGTCTGCTCCCATGGCTTAGTGCATCGCATCCGGCAGCACATGCTGGAACTGCATCAGGTACAGGGCCGCCGTATTGCGTGCCGTCTGCAGGATGGCCTGCTGGGCCGTGCCTTCGCTGTCCAGTTCCAGGGCCATCTGTACGGCCAGCAGCCAGCGCTCCAGATGGTTTTCGTCGTTGGCGCCGTGGTATTCGAGGAAGCGGAAGGCGTCGGGCGGCAGGGGCAGGGCGGCGCGCAGCAGCGGCAGCAGGCTGGGCACGATGCGCTGACCCGTGCCTTCGATGATGTAGATGGCGCCCAGCAGGCCTATGGGGTTGGGTGAGGCAGCCAGGCCGTGCAGATAGGCATTGAGGGCTTCGCCGCCCGGATTGCGGCGCAGCCTGGAAATGTCGGTCTCGGTACCGCCGGCCTTGAGGTAGTCGCTGTGCAGGATCTTGAAGTCGTTCTGCTCGTCGCTGGCATGCAGGTCGATCAGCGCGGCCAGCGCTGCATGGTCGCCGGTCAGCGAGGCCGCGCCTTCGCGCATCCACAGGCTGCCTTCGCGTACCTGGGGAATCCAGTGGCTCATCCAGCGCACGTAGTCGGCGGTCTGCAGCTGGCGCGTGCGGATGCGCTGCAGCAGCGGCGTGCGCCAGACGCGCGAGCGATAGTCCTGCCAGATGCTGGCCAGCTCGGTCAGCAGCGGTGCCAGTGCACTGGGTGCCGTGGCCGGATCGTGCGGCGGGGCGATGGTCGAGACATCGGGCAGAGCGTCGCCAGCGATGGTTCCGGTGGCTTCGGTCTTGTGAGGGAAAACGGCCTGTCTCTCCGGTGCATCGGGCGTGTCAAGCTCCACTTCCCATAGCATGTAGCCGGCCGTGAAGCGGCCCGACTCGGGAATGAAGCACAGCACCGTGTCGCCGGCCTTGAGCCGCGTGCCTTCCTTTTCCAGGAATTCGGACAGCATGATGAAGATGGATGCCGCCCCGGTGTTGCCGCGCCAGGCCAGGTTGCTCCACCAGCGCTCACGCGGGATGGCCAGCTGTGCCTTGTTGAGAAGGTCGTCCACCACGGGGATGAAGCGCTCCGAAGAGTAGTGGCACAGGAAATGGTCGATGCCGCGCCCGGGCACCCAGCCCTTGTGGGCCAGATCCGCATATTCGTGGATGCAGACGTCGAACAGGTGGGGCAGCAGGCGGATGTCCTGGCGCAGCGCCAGCGCGCCGGCGGCTTCGGCATCGCTCCAGGCCGGAAAGTCCAGATGGCTCTTGGAGCGGTCGGGCGTCATGCCCAGCTGCATGCACACGGGGTAGTCGCCCGCAAAGCTGCGCATGTGTGTCCAGCGCAGTTTCAGGCGCAGGCCGCCGGTCTGGGGCAGGGCCCTGGGGCCGCCCAGCAGCAGGGCGCCCGCACCGTCGGAAAGCATCCAGCGCAGGAAATGGGCGTCGAAATCGGTGTCGTAGCCTTGTGCCGCGAAGCGCGAGCGCTTGAACAGCCGCGAAGGCATCTCGCTGGCCACCGACAGTGCCAGGCGGTGGGCGCCGCTTTCCACGGCCATGGCGGCGGCCTGCATGGCGCCCACGCTGGCGGCGCAGACGCCGTGCACGGACAGGGTTTCCATGGGCGGAGCCGCCATCTCGCCCTGGATCATGCTGGCAAAGCCCGGCATGAGAGCATCGCCGCCCGAGGAGCCGCTGGAGAGAAAGCCGATGTCGGCCAGGGTCTTGCCTGCGCCGTCCAGCGCGGCCTGGATGGCGCTGGCGGCCATCTGCGCATTGCTGAACACGGTGTGGCCCTCGCCGTCGATGGCGTAGTGCCGGGTCTGTATGCCGTTTTCCGCAAGAATGCGGCGTTTGATGCGCTCGGAGATGCGGTTGAGCGGCGCGACGAACGCATCCATGCCGGCGTTGTCCACCGGAGCACCGGGCAGGAACATCCCGGCAGATTGCAGATACACGTTCGAATAGGCGACAGGCATAGGCTTTCAGTTGGTTGTCATCGGACAGCGTCCGGAGGCATCTGCGGCCGGGTTCTGGCCGCAGGCGATATCAGACCCCATACAAACACGCGTCCCATGTAGGGCAGCAGACCTTTTTCGTTCAGGGCCGGATCCACCCGCTGGCGATACTGCTCGGCATGCAGCCGGGTCAGCTCCGACCAGTGGGCATGCGGGCATTCATGGTGCGCGGTATGCAGGCCAATATTAAAGAGCAGGGGATTGACCCAGCCTTCGAAATTGCGCGCGTAGTTCAACGCGGTACCGGGGGTATTGCGCTGTGCCCTGGTCAGCGGGCGGCCGTCGGCATGGGCGTGCTGCAGGTAATTGGTGGCCAGCAGCCAATGCAGGCCGTGCAGCTGGGGCAGGATCACGAACAGCAGGGCCTTGCGCCAGTCCAGCGCCAGAAGGACGCCCCAGCTGCCCAGCCACAGCAGGTATTGCCCCATGCAATAGCGGAAGGCTCCGGGCCAGTGGATGCGCAGGTTGTTCAGCCAGCGCACGAACAGCGGGTACAGCACGCAGGCTGCCTGAAACGGATGGACCAGGTAGCCCCATAGGTGGTTGGTGTCGCCGCCGAACTCCGGCCGGTAGGTGCGCGCAATGTCCCGTGGGCCATGGCGGTAGCGGTGGTGATTGGCCACATGGGCGGGCCAGAACACGAAAGTCGGGTGGCCTTGCAGCAGGGTGAGCCAGTAGTCGGTGAAACGGTTGGTCCAGCGTCCCTGCCACATGCGCACATGGGTATGGTTGTGGTGGATGACGCCCACGCCCAGCGTCAGAAACAGCTCCATGCCGTACAGCAGCCAGTTGAAGCCATGCTTCCATTGCCACCACACGATGGACGGCAGCACGGCCATGTAGGCCAGGGATTGCCAGTCGCGCCAGTGGCGCAGTCGGGGCAGCAGGCGGCGGGCGGGCAAGTGGTTCGGGCGGATGGCCATTCAGCGTGCGGAGCGGGCTGCCGGCACGGTGTCGGTCGTCACCTGGGTGCGCATGATCCGGTCCATGAAGGCCAGCGCAAAGCCGTAATTGCCTGCGGGGCGGGCGTGGTGCAGGTGGTGCCGGCGGCTGGCCGCGAGCGCATGGGTGTTCGAGACGTGCGGGAAGAAGTCGTAGTTGGAATGGCCGATGACGTTGAGCAGCAGGCTCAGCACGGGAACGGCAGCCAGCGACCAGAAACAGAAGTCATGCACGACCATGGGCAGCAGGATGACGTTGCCCAGCATCAGCGCCTCGATGGGGTGGAAGCTGTAGGTGGACCAGGGCGTGGTCACCACGGAGCGGTGGTGGTCGCCGTGAAAGCGCACCAGGCTGCGCGTATGCAGCAGGCGGTGGTTGATCCAGAAATGCACGTCGTTCCAGATCATCAGCGCCACGATCTCCAGGGCGATGCGGCCGGCGCTGGCCGTGGGCGCCAGATGGGCCCAGCCCAGCTGCAGAAAGCCCCAGGGCACGATCATGCCGGTGCCGAAGATGAGCACGGAATGCAGGGATTGGCGCCATTCGCGCCGCAACTGGTCCGGCTTCAGCGGCCGCGTGTCCAGTGGCCGGCCCATGCCGCGGCGGCTCAGTGCGCGCGTCAACCACGTCATTCCCAGTCCGCCGAGCAGATACAGCGCCCCGAAGAAGGCCAGGCCCAGGGCCATGACCTGCCAGGCGTTGAGTTGGACGAACCAGGTTCCGGCGTTCATAAAAGCTCCGCGAATAGAGGCGGCGCCGGAAGGAAGGCGGCGCGCCCGATGTCATTGCCGTGATGCAGCAGCACCGGGCGCATGATAGCGGAGCGGCCGGGGAGGACCCCCATCGGCCGCGCAGGCCGCTTACTGGGCCGTGATGTGCTGCTCGCGGATGATGGTGCCCAGGGCCTTCACGTCCTGCTGGATGCGATTTTCCAGGCCTTCGGGCGAGCTGCCCACGGCCTGCCAGCCCTGGATGGCCAGCTTCTGGCGCATTTCGGGCGTGCGCACGATCTCGCTGACGGCGGCCGAGAGCTTTTCCACATGGGCCTTGGGCATGGCCTTGGGCGCGGCTACCGCATTCCAGATTTCGAGGTCGAAATTGGCGATGCCCAGGTCCTTGAGGCTGGGCAGGCCGGGCGCCAGCGGGCTGCGTGCGGCAGAGGTCACTCCGATGCCATGCAGCTTGCCGGCCTGGATCTGGGCCATGGCCAGGGCCGGGGGCAGCATGGACAGTTGCAGATCGCCGCCCTGGATGCCGTTGAACACCTGCGGATAGCCGGCGTAGGGAACGTGCACGGCCTTGATGGCCGAGCGGCTCTTGAGCAGTTCCATGCCCAGGTGGCCGACGGTGCCCACGCCGGGGGAGCCATAGCTCCACTTGCTGCCAGCCTGGGCTGCGGCCTCCAGGAAAGCCTTGCCCTGCGGGGCGGAGGACGGTGCGACAAGGACCAGCGGTGCCACGCCGATCAGGCTCACGGGCTGCAAGTCCTTGACAGGGTCGTAGCGCACCGTGGGATTGAGCAGCTTGGCAATGGTCATGTTGCCGTTGATCATCACGCTGAAGGTGTAGCCGTCGGTGGCCTTGGCCACATAGTCGCCCGCGATGTTGCCGCCCGCGCCCACGCGGTTTTCCACGATGATGGTCTGGCCAAGCTTCTTTTCCAGGGGCTCGGCCAGGGCCCGGGCCGTGAGGTCGGGGGAGGAGCCGGCGGGAAAGCCGACGATCAGGTGCAGGGGCTTGTCGGGCCAGTTGTCTGCTGCCATGGCTGCAGGTGCAAGTGCACCGGTGGCCAGGGCCACGCCTGCTGCAATCAGGCCGCGGCGGAACAGGAACTGGGAGGCGGAAGAAGACATGGCGACTCTATCGGGATGCACAGAACGCCGGCCATGGATGGCGCAGCGGTCCGCAGGGGACAATAAAAAACCCGGAGATTATCCGGGTTTGGGTTTCAGCATTTCAGCCTTTTTGATCGCATATGCGCAAGATGCGGTTTACGCGAACTCGGCCAACGCTTTTTTCATCTTTTTCATGGCCGCGACTTCGATCTGGCGGATGCGCTCGGCGCTGACGCCGTATTCTGCGGCCAGCTCATGCAGCGTCATGCCGCCCGAGCCGTCGTCGTTGACCTTGAGCCAGCGCTCTTCCACGATGCGGCGGCTGCGCTCGTCCAGGCCTTCCAGGGCCATGGCGATGCCGTCGGTCGCCAGATGGTCGCGCTGGCGCGATTCGATCATGGCCGTGGGCTCATGGCTGGCATCGGCCAGGTAGGCGATCGGGCCGTAGGCCTGCTCGCCGTCGTCGCTGGGAGAAGGGTCGAGCAGGATATCGCCGCCTGCCAGGCGGGTTTCCATCTCGATCACTTCCTCGGGCTTGACGTTGAGCTTGGCCGCCACCGTGTCGATTTCGTGGGCGGTCAGCGTTTCGCGGGCAGCCAAGTCGCCTTCGGCCAGGGCGGCGTCGGATTTGAGGTCGTGCTTCATCGAACGCAGATTGAAGAACAGCTTGCGCTGGGCCTTGGTCGTGGCGACCTTGACCATGCGCCAGTTCTTCAGAATGTATTCGTGGATCTCGGCCTTGATCCAGTGCATGGCATAGCTCACCAGGCGCACGCCCTGGTCGGGGTCGAAGCGCTTGACGGCCTTCATCAGCCCTACATTGCCTTCCTGGATCAGGTCGCCGTGCGGCAGGCCGTAGCCCAGGTACTGGCGGGAAATCGACACCACTAGGCGCAGATGGGACATCACCAGACGCCCGGCGGCATCCAGATCGTTGTGTTCTTTGAGTTTGCGTGCGTAGTCCTGCTCTTCTTCCTGAGTGAGCATGGGCAGGCGGTTCACGGCCGAAATATAGGCATCCAGGTTGCCCAGCGGCGGCACCAGAGCCCAGGGGTTCGTGGGTGCCAGGGCGGTAGCAATGGAGCCGGAGGCAGTTTTCATTGCGGGTATCCTTTCTTCCATGGTCTTCATATTAGCACTCCGTTAGAGGGAGTGCTAAAGCCAAAGTTCCCCGGGGTTTTGTCATCTGTGCCTGCGGCTTGCTGTAGGTGGAAACCCGCGCGGCGGACGAGAGCCGTTCCCTCTTGGATTTTGTACTTTCTCTCCAAGCGCTTTACTGGGCTCGGACCATTTTTGTATTGACGATCCCGAACCTGAGAGGCCGCAAGCTCAAAACGCTGCATGCATTTAACGGCGCTTGGCCTTTAGGAGCCAGCCGTTCGGTAGCTGGTTCGCCGCATAGCGAAGTGGACGACTGCCATTGTTCTCGGCAGAGTCATTTCACTCTGTCAGCCTGACGGCGGGTGTCAGTTGAAAGGTGGATAGAGGCGAGCTGCAGCACCTAGCCCCTACGAATTCCATGAACTCGCTCGATGGACAGGTGCTGCCTGGGTTCATCGGTACCCCAATGCGTGGATCAGCCGTGCATCCGCCACCACAAATACAGCACGGTGACGCCCATGGTGGCGAGCGTTACGGGCACGCCGATTCGAGCGTGCTGTCTCCAGTCGATTGCAACCCCGCGGCGCGCGGCTGCGTCGATGACGATGATGTTGGCTATGCTGCCCACGATTAGCAGATTGCCGGCAAAGGTACTTGCCAGAGCCAGCAAGGTGCCCGCCATCGGATGGTGCGCAACGGGCAGGAGCAGCATCACTGCGGGGACATTGGAGACCAGGTTGGACAGCACGAAGGCTGCTCCGAACAGGGGGGCAGGGTGATCCAGGTGTAGGCCCAGCGCTGCTGCATCCGACACAAGCTGTGCCGGCATGCCTGTGCGTTGCAACGCATCGTTGACCACAAAGAGGCCCATGAAGAGAACGAGCAGTTCCCAATCGACCAGGCCCAGCATCCGGCTCGAGCTCAGCCGGCGGCTCATCAGCAGCACACCTGCAGCAGTCAGTGCGACAACCTCCCTCGGCCACGGTGCAAACAGAAAAGACAGGAGGATCACGAGCGCGATCACCAGCCCTTTCCCGGTCTGCCAACGATTCAAAGCCCGCATCTCCATTTCCGGCCGGGCTCCGGATGCTTTTTCGCCCGGCAGCTGCCACTGCCTCCGGACGGACTTCACGATCACCATCCATGTCAGCACCAATCCGGCAAGCACTGGTGCGGCTGCCTCGACGGCATAGGCTCCAAAGGACAAATGCAGTGTCTGCCCGATGAGCATGTTCTGCGGATTGCCGATCAGGGTCGCCGCCGACCCGATATTGGCGGCACAGGCAAGACCGAGCAAGAACGGAATCGGATCGAGGTTGCGACGCATGCAGGCGTCCACCAGCACGGGCGCAATGGCCAAGCAGACAATATCGTTGCTGAATACGGCGGACAGCAACGCGACGACGGCGATCAACACAGCCAGCAAGGCTGCAGGAGTGACCGGCAATGCCGATAGGCGGACCGTGATCCAGTCATAGAAGCCGCCAAGGCGCATCTGTGCCGACACGACCATGAAGGCAAACAGCAGCAGTACCGTCGGCAGATCAATGGAACGTGCTGCCTGCTCGACCGTGACAG
Source organism: Comamonas sp. w2-DMI (assembly GCF_040187735.1). Classification (NCBI taxonomy): domain Bacteria; kingdom Pseudomonadati; phylum Pseudomonadota; class Betaproteobacteria; order Burkholderiales; family Comamonadaceae; genus Comamonas; species Comamonas sp. w2-DMI. Next base: position 38,046 of record NZ_JBANEL010000006.1, read on the forward strand.
CTTCGGTTGCCATCATGGCGATTGCTCCGAGAAGTGCCACACCCGTGCGGTCGAGCTGCAAAAAAGGCAGTCCGCCGAGGATCATGCCGAGATACACCAAGCCAAAAATCACCAGGACGGTTGCGGTCATGGGCGCATTATCGGCGAGGCCTTGGCGATGAAAGCTCGCCACCATGGAGCTTTGGTGCGTTCGCCCGTCCCCCGAAGCGGTGGGTGTTCCGCAACCGGGATGCATGGGGGCCAGAACGTGGCGGTGGAGATCCTGGACGGCAGGGGCGCTCGCTGCAGCGTGCCGGAACGGAATTTTTAGACTGGGTTGCCTGGTCAGCGCCGGATCTGCAACTGCAGGCTGCCAGTCGTTTCATGAGACATCGGTGTCCGAATATTGCGCAGGCTTTGCGGTCTAAAGGGAACCGTGCGGCCTGACAGGCAAGTGTCGCAAGGGCGCTTTTGCAGTGTGTTCGAGTTCACTGGCCCGCCGGGAAGGCATAGCGCTTCATTCAGGGCGATACAGCGCTGGTCGGGACGCACGCCCGTGGCACTGCCGGCCCAATACCGGGATCCTGCCGGATAGCGCTGCTTCCAATGCCTCGAGAGTCCCGAGTGACGGAATAGGCGGGAATGATTCCGTGCAAGACGCAGGCGGCCTACTGTTCATCCGGTTGTTGTGCAGCATCCGGGGCCAGATGCGCCCGCAAGGTCTCCAGTATTTCTTCCGAAAGTGCCGGGTTGCCTGCGGCGGTGGCGCGGGCCAGTACCAAGGCACCCACCATGCTGCTGAGGGTCACGATGGTCCGGGTACGCCTGGCAGCCTCTTCGCCTTCAAGCACATGCATGAAGCGCTGAATGTTGCGTTCCACGCCCTGGGCAAAAACTTCCGACATTTCCGGTCCGGCCCGTGCGGCATCTGCGGCCAATGCCGCGGCAGGGCAGCCTTCTCCGGGATGATCGCGGTGGTTCGCGGAAAGATAGGCATGCACCAGCGCGCGAAGTCTTTGAGTACCTGGCGCAGAGGTTTCGGCCTGTGAAGATTCCAGCCTGTCCAGCGGCGTGATCGTCCAGTCGAATGCGCGCAGGCAGGCCTCGCGTGCCAGGGCATCCTTGGACTCGAAATGCCGGTACAGCCCTCCATGCGTCAGGCCCGCATCGCGTGTGATCTCTGCCACCCCCACGCCGTCCAGCCCCTTTTCCCGATAAAGGCGCGCAGCGGCCTCCACGATGCCTTCGCGATTTTCGGCAGCCTGTACTTTGCTCACTTTCATTTTTTAGATGATACCCATCATCAAAACTCATTTATGATGATGGCCATCATCAATAATGCCGGGACCGCTTTCAACAAGGCTGGGACTGGCAAGCGAAAGGTGCAGCATGGGTCGTCGGGTCGTCATCACCGGCTTGGGTTTGGTATCCCCTCTCGGATGCAATGTGGAACTGGCTTGGCAACGCCTGCTGGCTGGCCAGTCAGGAGTGCGCGCCCTGGATGCCTCGGTGTCCGAAGGCACGGGCGTGGGCATCGCCGGGCGGGTGCCGGACCTGCAAGAGGACCCGCAAGCCGGCTGGAGCGCCGAGGACGCCATTGCAGCAAAGGAGCTGCGCCGCATGGACCGCTTCATCGCGTTCGCCCTGGGGGCGGCCGATGCGGCCCTGGCGCATGCGCGATGGGCCCATGCCAGCGTTGAGCAGCAAGAGCGTGCGGCAACCGTCATCGGCTCCGGCGTGGGCGGCTTCGGCACCATTGCGCAAGCCGTGCGCACGACGGACGGGAAAGGGCCGCAGCGCCTGTCGCCGTTCACCGTCCCGGCTTTCCTGGCCAATCTGGCCGCAGGGCAGGTGTCGATCCGGCACCAGCTCAAGGGCCCTATCGGGGCTCCAGTCACCGCCTGCGCTGCCAGCATCCAGGCCATCGGCGATGCGGCACGCCTGATCTGCAACGACGAGGCGGATATGGCCCTCTGCGGGGGCAGCGAAGCCACTATTGACCGGGTGGCCCTGGGCAGCTTTGCGGCGGCCAAGGCCGTGGCAACCCACTGCGACGGCGATCCCGCCCGGGTTTCCCGGCCCTTCGATAGTGCGCGCAATGGCTTTGTCATGGCCGAAGGGGCCGGCCTGCTGGTGCTGGAGTCCCTGGACCATGCCTTGGCGCGTGGGGCCAGGCCGTTGGCCGAGGTGGTGGGCTACGGTACCTCTGCCGATGCCTACCATGTCACTTCAGGCCCGGAGGATGGAGCCGGCGCCGTGCGCTCCATGCGCATGGCATTGCGCCATGCCCGTTTGCAACCCGGCGCTATCCAGCACCTGAATGCCCACGCCACTTCCACCCCGGTGGGCGATAGCGGCGAGCTGGCAGCCATTCGCCAGGTATTCGGAACCGGCTCCGGCCCTTCGATTACCGCCACGAAATCCGCTCTGGGCCACATGCTGGGCGCTGCCGGCGGGGCTGCCGCCATCTTCACCGTATTGGCCCTGCGCGACCAGATCGCACCGCCCATACTCAATCTGGAAACCCCGGACCCGCTGGCAGACGGCCTGGACCTGATCGCAGGAAATGCGCGTGCGCATGCCATGGAGCACGCCATGCTCAATGGGTTCGGCTTCGGCGGCGTGAATGCGTCCTTGGTCCTGAAGAGATTCACAGGCTGAGCTCCACCTTCAGCGGAAGCCGAGACGAGCCAGAGGCCCTCGCAGCTGCCCCGGTGGCTGCTCGGTCCGGGGCAGGAAGCGATCACGTCCGGTTCTTTGGCGGTTGTGCCCCTTGGCGCCCCAGCCGGACAAAAAGCGTTGTCCGCCACAGGCCAGTGGCTCTAGACTGCGGGTCCATGAGCTCTTTCACCTCTTCCGGCCCGCAGCCTGCGGGCGCCGATTCCGCCCATCTCCGATGGGCGACCCTGTGCGTGGTGGCGACGACGGTGGCCAGCGCCGAGGAAGCCGAGGACATGGCGCGCGCCCTGGTGGCCGCCAAGGCGGCGGCCTGTGTGCAATGCGAGCGCATTGTTTCCTATTACGAATGGGATGGCGTGCTGCAGTCCACGCCCGAATGGCGGCTGATCTGCAAGACACTGCCCGAGGTGCTGAACCGGCTGACGGCGCTGATAAGCGAGCACCACAGCTACGAGGTACCGCAGATCACCATGCGCACGGAGCGCTGCCTGCCCGACTACGCGCAGTGGCTGCATACCCAGGTCAGGGCCTGAAAGCGCTTGCACTATGAAAAAAGGAGTGCATTGCGCACTCCCTTCAAGGTTTTCATGGCTTCATAAGCCTGAAATGCAGACATGCCAAGCGCTGGCAGCTATCGATTTGGTTTGCACGCGGGATCAGGCCAGCAGAGCCTGGGCGAACTCCCTGGCGTTGAAGGTTTCCAGGTCCTCGATCTTCTCGCCCACGCCGATGAAGTAGACGGGCACGGGGCGCTCCTGGGCGATGGCGGCCAGCACGCCGCCCTTGGCCGTGCCGTCGAGCTTGGTGACGACGAGGCCGGTGAGCTGCAGCGCATCGTCGAAGGCGCGCACCTGGGCCAGGGCGTTCTGGCCGGTGTTGCCGTCGATGACCAGCAGCACCTCGTGCGGCGCCGAGCCGTCGGCCTTGGTCACCACGCGCTTGATCTTCCTGAGCTCTTCCATCAGGTGCAGCTGCGTGGGCAGGCGCCCGGCGGTGTCGACCAGCACCACGTCCTTCTTGCGGGCCTTGCCGGCCGAGACGGCGTCGAAGCTCACTGCCGCCGGGTCGCCGCCTTCCTGGCTGACGATTTCCACGGTGTTGCGGTTGGCCCAGACGCCCAGTTGCTCGCGCGCGGCCGCGCGGAAGGTGTCGGCGGCGGCCAGCAGCACGGTCTGGCCTTCGTCGGCCAGGTGGCGGGTCAGCTTGCCGATGGAGGTGGTCTTGCCCGCCCCGTTGACGCCCGCGACCATGATGACGGTGGGCTGGTGCTCGCCGATGACCAGCGGTTTTTCCAGAGGCCTCAGCAGGTCGGCCAGCGCATCGGCCAGCAGGGCCTTGACGGCTGCGGGCTCGGTGGTCCTGGTTTCCTTGACGCGGCGCTTGAGGTCGTCGAGCAGGTGCTGGGTGGCCTTGACGCCGGTGTCGGCCATCAGCAGAGCGTCCTCGAGTTCCTCATAGAGTGCGTCGTTGATCTGCGTGCCGGTGAAGACGGTGGCAATGCTGGTGCCGGTCTTGCGCAGGCCGGCCTTGAGCCGCTCCATCCAGCTCTGGCGTGCATTTTCGGCTTGCGGCTTTGCGGTAGGCTCGGGGGGAGCTATGAAATCCTGAGTCGCCGGCGGCACCTCAGGCGCGGGCCCGGCTTCCTTGGCAAAAGGCTTGCGCCACCAGGAGGTCGCGGCGGGCGTCGCCGGCGTATCCTGTACGGCCGGCTCGGCGGGGACGACGGGCGCGGGTGCCTGGGCCGGCTCGGCGGCCGGCGCGTGGTCCGCTGTCTGGGGCGGAGTGGGCTTTTTCTTGAAAAAACTGAACATTGGCGGGTTCTTAGAATCGCATCATTCTATGAAACATGTACGTGCACTCCCTGTACTGGGCTTAATGGCCTGTTTGAGCGCTGGGGCAGCCTTGGCTGCGCCGGGCGCATCGTCCCCAACCACGCCCGCCGCGGTAGCTGCGGCGGCTGCGCCCGCCGTGCAGCAATTCACGCTGAAGAACGGCATGCAGCTCATCGTGCAGCCCGACCGGCGCGCGCCCACGGCCGTGCACATGGTGTGGGTGCGCGTGGGCTCCATGGACGAGGTGGACGGCACCTCGGGCGTGGCCCATGCGCTGGAGCACATGATGTTCAAGGGCTCCAGGAAGCTGGCTCCCGGCGAGTTCTCGCGCCGCGTCGCAGCCCTGGGCGGACAGGAGAACGCCTTCACCACGCGCGACTACACGGGCTATTACCAGCAGATTCCGGCCAACCGGCTGGAGGAGGTCATGCGACTCGAATCCGACCGCTTTGCCAACAACCAGTGGCCCGACGAGGAGTTCAAGAAGGAGATCGAAGTCGTCAAGGAAGAGCGCCGCATGCGCACCGAGGACCAGCCGCGCTCCGTGCTCATGGAGCAGCTGATGGCCTCGACCTTCATGGTCTCGCCCTACCATCGCCCCGTGGTGGGCTGGATGACGGATCTGGACGCCATGACCCCGGGCGATGTGCGCGAGTTCCACAAGCGCTGGTATGTGCCGGCCAATGCCGCCGTCGTGGTGGCGGGCGATGTGGACGTGGCCCAGGTGCGCGCCTGGGCCGAAAAATACTACGGCAGCATTCCGGCCCGCGCCCTGCCCGAGCGCAAGCCGCGCACCGAGCCGGCGCAGGTCGGCGTGCGCCGCATCGAGGTCAAGCAGCCCGCGCAGCAGGCTTTCATCGCCATGGCTTACCGCGTGCCCACGCTCAAGGCCGTGGAGAACCTGCAGCCGACCGACAAGGACGCACTGGCGCTGCTGGTGCTCTCGGCCGTGCTCGACGGCTATGACGGCGCCCGCCTGGAGCGCGCCCTGGTTCAAGGAGAGGGAAGCCCGAATGGCCGCGTGGCCGACAGCGCGGGCAGTTCGGCCTCTGTCATGGGCCGCGGCCCCAGCCTGTTCATACTGAGCGGCGTGCCCGCGGCCGGCAAGGCGCCGGCCGATGTCGAGGCCGGCCTGCGTGCGCAGATCCGCAAGATCGCCGCCGAAGGCGTGCAGGCCGACGAGCTGGCGCGCGTGAAGACGCAGTGGATGGCCTCCAACGTCTACGAGCGCGATTCCGTCATGGGCCAGGCCCAGAACCTCGGCAGCTACTGGATCCAGGGCATGCCGCTGGATGCGGAAGACAGGCTGCTGGCCGAACTCCGCAAGATCACCTCGGACGACATCAAGGCCGTGGCCGCCAAATACTTTGGCGACGACCAGCTGACCGTGGGCACGCTGGTGCCCCAGCCGCTGCCTGCGGGCGGCAAGCCGCAGCAGCCCATGTCCGGCAAGACCGATACCGGCGGTGCTGTGCACTGAAAGCCGACGGAGAAACCGATGAAGAGTATGAAAAAGTTAGCCGCCGGCGCGGCATTCTTGGCCGCCAGCATGGGATTCATGACCCAGTCCGCCTGGGCCCTGCTGCCGATCGAGCACTGGAAGCAGTCCAGCGGCGCAGAAGTCTGGCTGGTGCAAAGCCCGGGCATCCCCATGGTGGACATACAGCTGGCCTTCGACGCCGGCAGCCGCCGCGACCCGCAGGCGCAGGCAGGCCTGGCCACGGCCGTGGCCATGATGGCATCCAAGGGCGTGCGCGCTGCCGGAGATGCCCCCGCGCTCGACGAAAACGGCCTGGGCCAGGCCTGGGCCGACCTGGGGGCCAGCTTTGGCGCCAGCGCCGCGCGCGACAGCTTCACCTATGGCCTGCGCTCGCTGACCGAACCCGACCTGCTGCAGCGCTCCATTGCACTGGCCGCGCGCCAGGTGGCCACGCCCAGCTGGCCCGAGGCCGTGTGGCAGCGCGACCGCGAGCGCTGGGCCGCCGCCCTCAAGGAGGCCGATACGCGTCCGGGCACGGTGGTGTCCAAGGCCTTCCGCAAAGACGTGTACGGCAGCCATCCCTACGGCTACCAGGCCACGGGCGAGACGCTGGCGCAGATCGACATCCCGGCCATGAAGACCTTCCATCGTGACCTGATCGCGGCCTGCCGCGCCAAGGTCAGCGTGGTCGGGGCCGTGAGCCGCGAGCAGGCCGATGCCCTGGTCAAACAGCTGCTGGCACCGCTGCAGACCGTCAACGGCGACAACGCGTGCGATCCGCTGCCGCCGGTGCCCGAAGTGGCGACGCTGGACAAGCCTGTCACGCAGAACATTCCGTTCCAGTCGGCCCAGGCCCATGTGCTCATCGGCCAGCCCGGCATTGCGCGCAACAATCCCGATTTCCTGGCCGTGCTGGTGGGCAACCACATCCTGGGCGGCGGCGGCTTCACTTCGCGCCTGACCGAACAGGTGCGCGAAAGGCGCGGCCTGAGCTATAGCGTGTACAGCGATTTCTCGCCGGGTCTGGACCGCGGCGCCTTCATCGTGGCGTTGCAGACGCGGCCCGACCAGGCCGCCGAGGCCGTCAAGGTCTCGCAGGAGGTCATCCGCCGGTTCGTGGCCGAAGGGCCGACCGAGAAGGAACTGCAGGCCGCCAAGGACAACCTCATCGGCGGCTTTGCGCTACGCATCGACAGCAACAGCAAGCTGCTGGCCAATGTGGCCAATATCGCCTGGAACGGCCTGCCGCTCGACTATCTCGAGCATTGGACGGACAGGGTGCGGGCGCTGACCGTGAAGGATGTGAAGGCCGCCATGCAGCGCATGCTGCAGCCCGAGCGCATGGTGACGGTGACCGTGGGAGCCCAGCCATGAGCCGCAGCGCCCTGAAATTGCACACCCCGGCCGGCCGCAAGGCGCTGGACAAGCTGATGCATGAAGCCCAGCGCAAGGCCGAGGCCCTTGCGGAAACCAAGACCGCCAAGCCGGGCAAGAGCCCTGCGGCAAGGCCGGCCGCAGCCAAGAAGGCCGCTGCGGGCAGCGGGGAAATCCGCATCATCGGCGGCCAGTGGCGCCGCAAGCGCCTGCCCGTGGCCCAGCGCCCCGGCCTGCGGCCCACGCCGGACCGGGTGCGCGAAACCCTGTTCAACTGGCTGGGTCAGGACCTGGCCGGCTGGAAATGCGTGGATGCATTTGCCGGCACCGGTGCCCTGGGCTTCGAGGCTGCTTCGCGCGGCGCGGCCAGTGTGCTCATGAACGAGCTGGATGCCGGACTGCAGCAGCAGCTGCAGCGCCTGCAGCAGCAACTGCAGGCCGGCATGGTCAAGCTGCAGCGCGGCGATGCGCTCAGCTGCCTGAAGTCATGCAGCGGGCAGGATTTGGTGCTGCTGGATCCGCCGTTCGGCCAGGCCGAGCTGTTCGAGCCGGCGCTGAAGGCGGCCGCCGAGGCCATCAACGAGGACGGCTATATCTATCTGGAAGCGCCCGAGGCCTGGGACGACGGACGCCTGCAGGCCTTCGGTCTTTCGGTATACCGCTATCTCAAGGCTGGCGCCGTGCATGCGCATCTGCTGCGCCGCCAAAAGAACTGATGCTCTGAATTGAATAGCTTCCGGCGCTTGATGGATCAGCGTTGCAGGCTTTTTTACAGATAAAAGGAATTCCAATGCAGCAAGCAGCGCAGACGGTCCAGGTGCGGGCCGTATATCCGGGCACCTTCGATCCCATCACCCTGGGGCATGAGGACATGGTGCGCCGTGCCAGCCGCATGTTCAGCCATGTCGTCGTGGCCGTGGCGGCGGGCCATCACAAGAAGACCATGTTCACGCTGGAGGAGCGCCTGGCCATCGTGCGCGGGGCGCTGGCGGATCTGCCCAATGTCTCGGTGGTCAGTTTCGAAGGCCTGGTGATCGAATGCGTGGCGGCACAGAATGCCCAGGTCATGGTGCGCGGGCTGCGCTCCGGCACGGATTTCGATTACGAATTCCAGCTGGCCGGCATGAACCGCCATCTCCAGCCCGAAGTGGAGACCTTGTTTCTCACGCCCAATCCGCAGCTGCAATTCATCAGCAGCACGCTGGTGCGCGAGATCGCCACGCTGGGCGGTGAAGTGGGCCAGTTTGTCTCGGCCAGCGTGCACGAGCGTTTGCGCGAGAAACTCGGGGCGAAAGCCTGATTCTTGATTACCTGCCGCCGTGCCGCTCCAGGCAACCGAGTTTCCCCCTCGAAGGCCGCGGCTATACCAAGTGAGCAGCGCGAAGGCATTTTTAACCGGCCTTACAAGGCCATGCTGCCCGCGCGTTCCCGGACCACATCGTGAACGAAGCGCAGCTTGCGCCGCGCGCCGGGCGAGATGGTGAACGGGTAGGCGTCCACATGACCCAGGCTGCGCGTCATGCTGTTGAGCAGCAGCGTCAGCGGCACCCACTGGGCCAGCATGGTGTCGAAATCGGGCCCCGGCCTGGCAAACGGATCGCGCATGCCCACGGGCTGTGACATGCCGTCGGGCAGGCGGATGTGCGTGTCGTAGCTGGCTGCGGTTTCCAGCAGGTCCACCATGTGCAGGTAGTGGGCCCAGGTTTCGGCCCAGTCTTCCCAGGGATGGGCCGTGGCATAGGCGCTGATGTAATCCTCCTGCCAGTGCAAGGTCAGCGGATCCTTGCCGTAATGCACCTTCAGTGCCTGGGCGTAGTCCTGGCGTTCGTCGCCGAACAGCGCACGAAACGGCTCCAGCCAGTGCGAGCCGGCGATCAGCCGGTCCCAGTAGAAATGGCCCGATTCATGGCGCAGATGGCCGATCAGGGTGCGGTAGGGCTCGTGCAGCGCGAGCCTGCGCCGCACGCGTTCCTCGTCGTCGGCCTCCACCACATTGAGCGTGATCATTCCGTGGGCATGACCCGTCAGTACGGGGGCCGCGTCCGGCATGTCGGCCAGCAGCGAAAAGCGCGGATGCTGTTCCGGGTCCGCCTTGCCGTCGGTGCGCATCAGGCCGAGCTTGGCCGAGGTGTAGAACAGCAGGCGCTTGGCCGCTTCGATCTTGGCCCAGCGCATTTGATTGGCCGGATTGCTGGCGTCGGGCAGCCACAGCGTTTGCCGGCACGACAGGCACAGATCCTGGTTGTCGTCCTCGGCAATCGCGAAATTGCACAGGCTGATGTCCTGCCGATGGGCGCACAGGCGGTAGCGCAGCGGCTGGCTGCTGTCGGCGCCGGTGCCTTGCGGAGCAGGCCTGGCGCTGTGCCACCCATGTGGCGGTGAGGGTTCGGGAGCGGATTCAGGTCTCACGCTGGCCATGCGCAGGCTGTCGGGCAAAAAAGCCAGGGCAGCCCCGCAGTGCACGCATTGCAGGCTTTCGAAAAAAACCAGGTGCCCGCAGGCATCGCAGTTGAAAACTCGCATGGCTCGACTGTAAGGCAGCCTGTGCATCCCCTGAAACAGCAAAACCGGCAGGAGCGCCGGTTCTGCTGCATGTGCGTGGGGACGCTCAGGGGCGCACGACAATGCTGTTGCGCACTTCCCGCACGTTCTTGGTGGTGCGCGCAATTTCGGCGGCGCGTGCCTTCTCGGCTTCCGATTTGGCGAAACCGGACAGCTGCACCGTACCGTTGAGCGTCTCCACGCTGATGGCCGTGGCCGACACGCTCTTGTCCTCGGCCATCTTGGCCTTGACGGCCGCGGTGATGCTGGCGTCGTCCACATAGGAGCCTACGGTCTGCTGTTCGCGGACCACGGAGCAGGCCGTGGTGCCGAAGACCACGGCGCCGGCCATGGCGGCGATGGCCAGAGCATGCATTGCTTTTTTCATCACTTTCCTTTCTTCGAGGGTGGGTGGAGGTATTGCGGACAGAGCGACGGGCTGCCGCGAGCGCTTGTTGCTTATTTCCTGCGGGATCTGGAGCCCAGGAAGAACGCGGTTGCAAGCGCGGCGCCGGTCGCTGCGGCGATCAGTACGGAGCGGCCGGGCTGCTCCGTGACATAGCGGGTTGTGGCGTCTGCGGCAGTCTGGAACTGGCGGCGTGCGCGATGCGAGCTGTCGGCCCAGAAGTTGATGCTGCGCTCGGCCAGGTCCTGGGCGCGGCGCGCCAGATCGTCGATCAGCTGGCGGTTGTATTCGTTCTCGGCATCGCGCAGGTGGCGGCCGGTCTCGTCGATGGCTTCGGATGCGGTGCGGCGCACACGCTGGTAGGTATCCGAAACGGTGTCCTGGATCTCCTCACCCGCATCCTTGGCGGCATGTGCCGCTTTCTTGGCTGCATGCTTGGCGGTGTCGAGCACGTCCTCGGCTGCTTCCTGCGCATGATCTGCAACATCTTTTGCAGAGTTCTTGATGTTTTCCACCACTTCCTTGGCCTCTTTCTCGTGCTGACTCATAAGTTTTAGCTCCCTGATAAGCGAGTGTTTCGGGGAAGGTCCAGTAAACACGACCTCATTTCCAAAGCAGAAAGCCCATCATGGCGAATGAATGCGCTTTGCGCAATGCAAGCGCCGCTCAACTGCATGGCGAGGTCGAGATATGGATTTGCCCTATCTCTTTATCAGGCTCACGGCAAACGAAATCACCGCCATGATGATGAAGACAAAGAACAGAATCTTGGCAATGCCGACGGCGCCTGCCGCAATGCCGCCAAAGCCGAATACGGCGGCCACCAGGGCAATCACCAGAAATACCAGGGCGTAATGCAACATCTTGATCTCCTTGATAGAGCCGGGGCGAACGGATGATCGCCTCGCTTGCTACCAGACTGTAGAGTGCAATCTGCGGGTGCTCTGACGGAGCCCGGCGTGCCGCGGCGTCGGGGTTGCGGCCCACGGCAATGTAGGAGCGGCTCGAGTTGTAACCTTGCGCAAGCCCCGTTTTTGGGCCGTGACCTTCAGGCCGCAGCCGTCGTATTCAAGGGGATGACGGCGGAGATGGTGGTGCCTTTGCCCACCTGCGAAGCCACCGTCAGGCGGCCGCCCGCTGCTTCGACGCGATGGCGCATGCCTGCCAGTCCATGGGAGTTGGGGCGCGTGGATGTGACCTCGAAACCCCGTCCGTCGTCCTGGATCTGTACCGCCACATAGGTAGGGTAGTTGTGCACGGTCACGATGACATGGCTGGCCTGGGCATACTTGCCGATATTGGTCAGCGACTCCTGCACGATGCGGTACACGGTCAGCTGGGTGGACTCCGGCAGGTCCACCTGCTCGAGATTGGATTCCACCTCGAGGCCGCTGCGCTCGGCGAATTCGCGTGTCAGGATTTCCAGCGCCGTGGTGAGGCCCAGGTTGGACAGGGAGGAGGGGCGCAGGTCCTCGATGATGCGCCGCTTGAGCGCGATACCGCTGTTGAGCGTCTCGACCAGGTGGGCGATGCGTTCGGAGACCTCGGGTGAGGACACGTCGATCTTGGACTTGAGGCGCGCCACATCGAGCTTGGCGGCGGTGAGCAAAGAGCCGAGCTCGTCGTGCAGTTCGCGCGCCAGATGGCCGCGCTCGTCTTCGCGCACCTGCTGCAGGTGGGTCGCCAGTTCGGTCAGCGAGGTGGTGCGCTCGCGCACCAGCTCTTCCAGCCGGTTGCGTTCGTCGCGCTGTATTTCCTGCTCGCGCTGGCTGGCCTGCTGCAGCGCATAAGCCTGGCGCAGATACATGAAGAAGCCCAGGATGCCCAGCACCGTCACCGTGGCAATGCCGATGCGCGACAGGGACAGCGTGTGCTCGATATCGCGCATGTTCTGGCCGGCCTGCTTGTTCACGCTTTCAAGCAGCGTCCTGCCATAGCCGCGGATGGCATCCATGTTCTCCATGCCCAGGTCGGTGAACATGACGAAGCGCCACGCCTCGTTGTTTCCCTGCTGGTACAGGCGCAGGCTCAGCTCCATCTCGTTCATCTTGCGCTCGACCTGGCGCGCCAGCGGCGTGAAGGTGGCCAGCTCGTCCGGATTGAGCAGGAAGATCTTGCGCAGCTCATCCATGGTGCTATTGATGGAGGACATCGCGCTGGTGTAAGGAGCAAGATAGCGCTCCTCTCCCGTGAGCAGGTAGCCGCGCAGCCCGGTCTCGGCATCCAGCATTTGCTGTATCAGCTGGTTGATACGGGCGCGCGTGTTCTGGGTTTTGGCCAGCGTCTCCAGCGCATTCATGGAGCGCACATATCCGGCTTCGTTAATGCTCGCCATCAGTACCGCCGCAATAATTGCGACCGTCAGGCTGATCGCAATTTTGCGAAATTGTGTCCAGCGCATCTGCGTTCCTTCACCTACAAGCTGTTTCCCTGATATTCTGCGTGATCGTATCGCCAGTGGCTGACGCATCGATGTCGGCCGTATCCTGTTGTTGGATCGAGAGGAGCTGGCAGGGCTTCGTCAAAAAGAGGTGTTCATGATTAAAGTCGGCATTGTGGATGATCATGCAATTGTTCGTTCGGGCTTGCGTCAGTTCTTATCCGAGCATGTGGATCTGCGCGTGGTGGGCGAGGCAGCCAACGGCCGGGAGGCCATCGATCTGGTCCGGGAGCATGAAATCGACGTGTTGCTGATGGATCTTTCCATGCCGGGCCAAAGCGGCATCGATGCCCTGGCCATGCTCAGGGCCAAGGCTCCGGACATGGGCATCCTGATTCTCAGCGGCTATCCTGAAGAGCATTACGCGATCAACCTGATCCGCCAGGGAGCCAGCGGCTATCTGAACAAGGAGTGCGATCCCCAGGAAATTGCGGAAGCCATCCGCACCGTGGCGCTGGGGCGCCGCTATCTCACGCCTGCAGTGGCCGATCTGCTGGCCCAGCAACTCAACCGCAAGGACGATGCGCCGGCCCATGAGCAACTGTCCGAGCGCGAGTTCCAGGTGTTCCTGAAACTGGCGCGCGGCGAAACGGCGGGTGATATCGCGAAATCTTTGTCGCTGAGTGTAAAAACGGTGAGTACCTACAGGACGCGCCTGATGGAAAAAATGGGGCTTTCGTCCAACAGCGATTTGACCTATTACGCACTCAAAAACCGACTGATCGACTGAAAAAAAAGGCCCGGAAACCGGGCCTTTTTATTTCGCCGAAAAATCAAGCATTCGCTGCGTTGAGCCCGATGCAATAATCGACAAGGGAATCGATTTCATTCGATTTGTCGAAAATCGCGTCGGCATTGAGCTGTTCGCAGCGCTTGCGAACGTCATTGGTGGCATAATTGCTGAGCACGATCAGTTTTTGCTGCTCCGCGCGCTTTTGGAATGCGCCCACTATTCCAAGGCCGCTGCCTTGGCGCAGAAACAGGTCGACAATGACGAGATCCCAGGAATCCTCGTTTTGAGACAGCCAGCGAGTTGCGTCGGCTTCTGTCTCGGCAATGCCAACGGGTTCGATATTGGCCAATTCCTGAAGGGTCTCGATCAAATTTTCCCGAATGGTTGGATTATCTTCAACAAAATAGGTACGCAGCTTCACAATAATATCCGGCGATGTCACGATGCAAGATTGCAGCAATGGCGATCTTCTCTGATGCAATTGTCATGGTGACAGGTGCGAGCTCCTGCCAGTGCGCAAACAGCGGTGATGTAGGTTCTTTCCTATGGTTGGTGGCCGCAGACCGGGCAGCCCGGGTTGCGCGAGGTGCTCATGCTACTCCACTCCATGGCCCGGCTGTCCAGCATTTGCAGCCGGCCTGTAGAGGGTTTCCCTAGGCCCACGATGAGCTTCAGGGCTTCGGCTGCCTGCATGGTGCCGATGAGGCCGACGGCGGGCGCAAAGACACCCATGGTCGAGCACTGCACCTCTTCGAATTCTGCTTCGGGCGGGAAAATACAGGCATAGCATGGGCTTTGGGCATCGCGCGGGTCGATAACCATCAGCTGCCCGTCAAGGCGTATGGCGGCGCCCTCGATCAGCGGCACCCGGTGGCGTACGCAGGCTGCATTGATGCGGTGCCGGGTCTTGTAGTTGTCCGTGCAGTCGAGCACCACGGTGGCTTGCGGCACGAATTCATCCAGCAGCTGGTCCGTGGCGCGCTGCTGAACGGCATGGACCAGCACCTGCGGATTGATGGCGAGCACGGCCTCGCGGATGGATTCGACCTTGGGCTGGCCGACGCGGCCGGTGGTGTGGGCGATCTGGCGCTGCAGATTGGTCATGTCCACCGTGTCATCGTCCACCAGCGTCATCTGCCCCACGCCGGCCGAACCCAGGTACAGCGCGGCTGGCGAGCCCAGCCCTCCGGCGCCGATGATAAGTACATGCGCGGCGAGAATGCGCTCCTGCCCTTCGATGCCGATTTCATCGAGCAGGATGTGGCGCGAATAGCGCAGGAGTTGGTCGTCATTCATTGATCGGTTCCCATTCGTGGCCAAGCCATGAAAAAGCCGGGCGCAAAGCCCGGCTTGGTCGGTAGGTGCGTGCCGATTTTAGGATCAGTTGCCTTTTTTCTCCGGCTCGGCCTTGTTTGCCGGCTTTTTGTCGGCAGCCTTGCTGTCTTCGGGCTTCTTCTCGAGATCGCGGGCGGTCAGTGTCTTGCTGACCTTCACGGGCTTGCCCTTGAGCTGGTTCAGTGCCTGCTGCAGCTGGAAGTCCTTGTCCGAGCCGAACTCGGGCAGGCGGCGCTCCGACAGCGGCTTCTTGGATTCTTCCTCGAGGCGCTTGCGCGCTTCCTCGCGGGCCTTCTCCAGCGCCTCGTTCTTCACCTCGGCGCCCTGGCCGCTCGACAGGTGCTTTTCCAGGTCTGCTTCGCGCATGCTCAGGGCTGCAAACAGGTCGCCTTCCGGCGTCTCGTCCACCATCACGTCGGGAACAATGCCCTTGGCCTGGATGGATTTTCCGCTGGGGGTGTAGTAGCGGGCCGTGGTGAGCTTGAGTGCGGTGTCCGGACCCAGGGGGCGCACGGTCTGCACCGAACCCTTGCCGAAAGTCTGGCTGCCCATGATGGTGGCGCGCTTGTGGTCCTGCAGGGCGCCGGCCACGATCTCGCTGGCCGAAGCCGACCCTTCATTGACCAGCACCACCAGCGGCAGCTTCTTGAGTCCTGCGGGCAGGCGCTGCAGCGGATCGCCGAAGCCGCGCTGGGCGTAGAACTCGGGCGACGCCTTGTAGACGGCCTTGCTTTCCTCCAGCTGGCCGTTGGTTGAGACCACGGTGGTGTTGGCGGGCAGGAAGGCCGCGGAGATGGCGACGGCGGCATCGAGCAGGCCGCCCGGATCGTTGCGCAGATCCAGCACCAGGCCCTTGAGATTGGGGTCCTGCTTGTAGAGCTCCTCCACCTTGCGCACGAAGTCGTCGACCGTGCGCTCCTGGAACTGGCTCAGGCGGATCCAGGCATAGCCGGGTTCGATAAGCTTGCCCTTGACCGACTGGGTCTTGATCTCTTCGCGAGTGATGGTGACGGGGAAGCTGCGGCTTTCGTCCTTGCGCAGAATGGTCAGGCGCACCTTGGTATTGGGCTCGCCGCGCATGCGTTTGACCGCGTCGTTGAGCGACAGTCCCTTGACGGCGGTGTCGTCGATCTTGGTGATCAGGTCGCCGGTCTTGAGGCCGGCACGGAAGGCCGGGGAGCCCTCGATGGGCGAGACGATCTTGATCAGGCCATCTTCCATGGTGATCTCGATGCCCACGCCCACGAACCTGCCCATCGTGCCTTCGCGGAATTCCTTGTACGACTTCTTGTCGAAATACTGGGAGTGCGGGTCCAGGCTGGACACCATGCCCGAGATGGCATCGGTGATCAGCTTCTTGTCGCTGACGGGCTCGACATAGTCGGTCTTGATGAGGCCGAATACGGCCGACAGCTGTTGAATTTCTTCCAGCGGCAGGGGCGCCATGCCCCCTCGGGCCAGAGTCTGCAGCGATACCGTGGTCAGAGCGCCAGCCACCACGCCTACAGAGATCCAGCCTGCAATTTTGATTTTTTGACCCATAGCACCCCTTTAACCTTTGCAATATACACCTAGAGCGGTGCTTGACCCACGAGGTTCCCCAGGGTTGCGGGCTTGCGGGTGCCGGGCATAAAGCGATGGCCAGCGCGTCTGCGGAGCCGGCAGCGGCTCCGCAGACGGTTTCACGCTTTTCAGGCCTTGCCCTGGGAGGCCACGGCTGCCGCGGCGCTGGCTGCAGCTGCGGCATCGCCCAGATAGTAGTGGCGAATGGGCTGGAGGTCGGCGTCCAGTTCGTAGACCAGAGGAATGCCGTTGGGAATGTTCAGGCCCACGATGTCCTGGTCGGAGATATGGTCCAGATACTTGACCAGTGCCCGGATGGAATTGCCATGGGCCGTGACGACCAGGCGCTTGCCGGCCTTGATGGCGGGGGCCATGGACTCTTCCCAGAACGGAATCACGCGGGCCACGGTGTCCTTGAGGCATTCGGTCAGCGGGATCTGCTCGGGTTGCAGCTTGGCGTAGCGGACATCGCTGCGCTCGCTGCGCGGGTCGCTGGCTTCCAGGGCCGGCGGCGGCACGTCATAGCTGCGGCGCCACTGCAGCACCTGGGCTTCGCCGTACTGCTTGGCCATGTCGGCCTTGTTGAGGCCTTGCAGGCCGCCGTAATGGCGCTCGTTCAGACGCCAGCTGTGCACCACGGGCAGCCAGGTGCGGTCCATCTCGTCGAGCACATGCCACAGCGTACGCGTGGCGCGCTTGAGCATGCTGGTGTAGGCCACATCGAAATCGTAGCCTTCGGCCTTGAGCAGACGGCCGGCCTGCTTGGCCTGCTCTACGCCGGTGGCGGTCAGATCCACATCGGTCCAGCCGGTAAAGCGGTTTTCAAGGTTCCAAGTGGATTCGCCGTGGCGGATCAGAACGAGCTTGTACATGGATTCTCTCAAAGTAGCAAAGCAGTAATGACGCTAAGTCAAAACTGGCATTTTAGAGCTTTGGCCTTTCCTGGGCCCCGCACAGGGGTGCAGGGCTGTCGCGCGTAGCGGCCGCATCGGCGGGCCGGAGGACGGAAATCGCAGTACCCGCTTGCGCTGCAGGGCAGTGGCAGAGCGGCTATCTTCTTGACCTTGGGTCGGGCCGGGAATGCCGCCGTGCCCCGGGTTCGGGCCTGCCCCTAAAATCGGCCGGTTTGCCATCCCGAGGAATGACGTGAAATTCATTATTGATAACTGGTACCTGATTCTGATCGCCGCGGCTTCGGGCGTCATGCTGGTGCTGCCCGTTGTACGTGGCGCTGCCGGCGGTTCGCTGTCGGCCGCTGCAGCCGTGCATCTGATCAACCGCGAAAAAGCCGTGGTGCTGGATGTATGCGAGCCCGAGGAGTTCGCTGCCGGCCATGTCAACGGTGCCAAGAATCTGCCGCTGGGCCAGTTCGAGGAAAAGCTGCCTTCCATGGTCAAGAACAAGCAGCTGCCGGTGGTGCTGGTGTGCGCCAAGGGCGCGCGAGCCGCCCGTGCCGAGGGCATCGCCCGGAAGCTGGGCTATGAGAAGGCCCAGGCGCTGGCTGGCGGCATGAAGGCCTGGCGCGATGCCGGCCTGCCGGTTGAGAAAGCGTAAACCGCCCCCAGCTGGTTTCCATCGGGCCTGCCCGATGCCGTGTTTTGAATCGCTGTCCGGGCGCCACGCGCGGGCCGCTGCTATGAAGTCGAGGAAGTTGCCCCCATGCAAGCCGTGAAGATGTACACCACCGCTGTCTGCCCCTATTGCATCCGTGCCAAGCAGATCCTGAAATCCAAGGGTGTGGAGCAGATCGAGGAAATCCGCATCGATGCCGATCCTGCCGCACGCAGCCACATGATGGAGGTCACGGGCCGCCGTACGGTGCCGCAGATCTTCATCGGCGAAACCCATGTGGGCGGCTGCGACGACCTGATGGCGCTCGACGCCAAGGGCGGCCTGGTGCCCCTGCTGCAATCCTGATGCCCGAATGCCGCGGCGCCTGCGAGATCTGCCGACGCCCGCCGGTGCACACTGCATAATGCAAGCTGCTATTTCCCATGGAAGAGCCCGCTGCGACAGCGCGTTGCAGCGGGCCTTTTCATTGCATTGAATCCCTATTCCTGAAAGACCGACCCCATCATGGCCGAACAAGAAACCCCCGTTTTCCAGATCCAGCGCGTGTACCTGAAGGACGTGTCGCTCGAGCAGCCCAATTCGCCCGCCATCCTGCTCGAGCAGGAGCAGCCCAATGTGGACATCCAGCTGGGCGTGGAAGCCACTCCCGTGGCCGAAGGCGTCTTTGAAGTGGCCGTGACCGCGACCGTGCAGACCAAGATCCAGGACAAGACCGTGTTCCTGGTGGAAGCCAAGCAGGCCGGCATCTTCGAGATCCGCAACGTGCCCGAAGACCAGATGGGCGCCGTGATCGGCATCGCCTGCCCGCAGATCATCTATCCCTACCTGCGCGGCAACGTGGCCGACATCGTGACCCGTGCGGGCTTCCCTCCCGTGCACCTGGCCGAAATCAACTTCCAGGCCATGTACGAGCAGCAGCAGGCCGCAGCGGCACAGGCCGAAGGCCAGCTGCCCCAGTAAGCCATCCCGGGCTTGCGACAAGAAAAAGAGGCCCCAGCGGCCTCTTTTGCATTTCGGGCGGGTTAATCTCGGCGGCTATGAAAATTGTTGTCATCGGTGCTGGCGCCTGGGGTACGGCGCTGGCCATCAGCGCGGCGGCGCATGGCGAAGATCGTTCCGTGGTGCTCTGGGCGCGCGACGCAGCCCAGGCACAGGCCATGCAGGCCGAGCGGGCCAACAGCCGCTATCTCCAGGGCGTGCGGTTTCCGGCGGCGCTGGCCGTGGTGCATGGCGATGTCATGGGCCATGTCCACGCGGCCGATCTGGTCGTTCTCGGCACGCCCATGGCGGCACTGCGCGAATGGCTGGGCCGGCTCAAGGATTGCGCGGTTCCCGTGGCCTGGCTTTGCAAGGGCTTCGAGGCCGTGCCGCCCGGCGCACCGGCGGGCGCCTACGGCCTGATGGCGCATGAAATCTGCCAGCAGGTGGCGCCCGGACTGCGCAGCGGCGTGCTCAGCGGCCCCAGCTTTGCGGCCGAGGTGGCGCGCCAGCAGCCCACGGCCCTGGTGGCGGCCAGCCAGCACGCGCAGGTGACCGAGCAGCTGGTGACCGCCTTCCATGGCGGCGCCCTGCGCGTCTATGCCAACAGCGACATCGTGGGCGTGGAAGTGGGCGGCGCCGTGAAGAACGTGCTGGCCATTGCCACCGGGCTTTGCGACGGCCTGCAGCTGGGGCTCAATGCGCGGGCGGCGCTGGTGACGCGCGGCCTGGCGGAAATGACGCGCCTGGGCGTGGCCCTGGGCGCGCGCACGGAAACCTTCATGGGACTGTCCGGCCTGGGCGATCTGGTGCTGACCGCCACCGGTGACCTGTCGCGCAACCGCAAAGTCGGCCTGCTGCTGGCCCAAGGCCGGACGCTGGAACAGGCCGTGGCCTCCCTGGGCCATGTGGCCGAAGGCGTCTACAGCGCACGCACCGTGCTGGCGCGCGCGCGTTTGCTGCAGGTGGAGATGCCGATCGCCGAAACCGTGGTGGACCTGCTCGATGGCCGCATCACGGCAGCCCAGGCCGTGGAGCACCTGATGGGCCGCGACCCGAAGCCGGAGAGCTGATCTTGAAACTGGCGTGTTTCAGGTGCGAGACGGCCAGCATGGGCCGCCCCGCAGCAAAGGCCGTCGTCCCCCTTTCAAGGGGAAGCGGCGAAGCCGCTCAGGGGGTCAACGTAACTCCCTCATGCTGAGCCAGGCGCTGGCCGCGCCGCAGGCCGCGACCATGGCCATGCCGATCACGGCCCATTGGTCGGGGATGTGGCCGTAGACCAGCCAGCCGGCCAGCAATGCGCAGGGGATCTGGCTGTACAGGAACGGTGTGATGGTGGCGGGCTGGGCTTTTTCGTAGGCCTTGAGCAGCATCAGGTGCCCGACCGCGCTGCCCACGCCCATGGCGATGCCGGCCAGCCACAGCGCTGCCGTGTCCGGCAGCTGCCAGGTCCAGGGCAGGGTGGCGCAGGTCAGGGCCAGCGCCAGCAGGCTGGTGTAGATCTGCGTTGTCAGCGGCCGTTCCTTGCCTGCCATGCGGCTGCTGAGCACCTGGTAGGCCGTGTTGGCCGCCAGTTGCAGCACGGGCCAGAACAGTGCCCAGCCGCTGAAATTGGCACCGGGCCGGATGATGACCAGCGTGCCGGCAAAGCCCAGGCCCACCAGCACCCAGCGCAGCGGGCTGACGCGCTGGCGCAGCCACAGCGCGGCCACCAGGGTCAGCGCCAGCGGCGTGAGGGCCACCACGGCGGTGAATTCGGCCAGCGGCAGGTAGCGCAGGCTCAGCATGGCCAGTGCATTGCTCAGGCAAAACAGCACGGCGCGCAGGCACTGGAAGCCGGGGCGCTGCGTGCGAAAGATATCCAGCCCGTGTCTGGCAACGCCGAAACCCACGGTCAATGCCGATTGCAGCACATAGCGCAGCCACAGCGCCATCAGCAGCGGCAGCAGGGCGCCCGCGTATTTGGAGCCGGTGTCCAGTACCGAAAAGCAGGCGCAGGCCAGCACCGTGAAGGCAATGCCCGTCAGCGTGTGCCGGTGGGCCAATGAAGCGGAGTGCTGTGGCATGGAAAAAGCGCGCAGGGCACCCCTGCCGGTGCCCGATGGAGAATGGATTTCAGGCATTTTTTTGCCTGAAACCCTTGCCAGCAAAGCGCTGGCAGCTATCGAATCAGAGGCTCAGTTCCAGTGCCAGCAGTTCCTCCACCGTCTGGCGCCGGCGGATCAGCCGGGCGTCGGTGCCGTCCACCAGCACTTCGGCGGCCAGCGGACGCGTGTTGTAGTTGCTGGACATGGAGCTGCCGTAGGCGCCCGTGTCATGGATCACGAGCAGGTCGCCCACGCTGGCACCGGCCAGCGCGCGCGGCAGCACCACGCCGCCGTCGCCCTGGGTGAACACGTCGCCCGATTCGCACAGCGGGCCGGCCACCACGCTGTCGCGCGCGGGCAGGGCGGCGCCGTCGCGGCGCAGCACGTCCATGGCATGGAAGCTGCCGTACATGGCGGGGCGCATCAGCTCGTTGAAGCCGGTATCGACCAGCACGAAATGATTGCTGCCGGCATTCTTGGTGGCGCGCACCGTGCCCAGCAGCACGCCCGATTCGGCCACCAGGAAGCGGCCGGGCTCCAGCTCCAGGCCCAGCTTGTGGCCCACGATGCTCTCGGCTTGCTTGCGCGCTGCATCCCACAGGCCGTGGTAGTGCGCGGTGTCGATGGTGGCGTCGCCCTTGCGGTAGGGAATGGACAGGCCTCCGCCGGCCGAGATGGCATGCAGGTCATGGCCTGCGGCCTTGGTGCGTTCCACGAGCTTGACCATGGCGCCGCAGACTTCCTGCAGGTGGCCGTAGTCCACGCCCGAGCCGATGTGCATGTGCAGGCCGGCCAGCACCAGGCCGCCGGCGCGGATGGCGGCCAGCGCCGCTTCCAGCTCGCTGTGCCAGATGCCGTGCTTGCTGTGCTCGCCGCCGGTATTGGTCTTGTTGCTGTGGCCGTGGCCGAAGCCGGGGTTGATGCGCAGCCACACGTGGTGGCCGGGCGAGGCCGCGGCCAGCTGGTGCAGCATGTCGATGGAGCCGGCGTTCACGGGCACCTTGTGCTCCACCACGGTGGCCAGCGTGGCCTCGTCCATCACATCGGCGGTGTAGACGATGTCGGCCGGCTCGCCAAAGCCCGGCGTGAAGCCTGCGGCCAGCGCGCGCAGGATCTCGCCGCGCGAGACGGCATCCACCTTCACGCCCTGTTCGCGCATCAGCCGGAGGATGTGGATGTTGGAGCAGGCCTTCTGGGCAAAGCGCACGGTGTCGAAGGCCTGCAGCTGGGCGATGCGCTCGCGGATGGTGGCTGCGTCATACACCCACAGCGGGGTGCCGTATCGATCGGCCAGGGACCAGAGTTGGGCGGGAGTGAAGGGATTGGACATGGCTGTTGGGGATTCCGTCTGATTCGCCGCCCATGGTGCCCATGTCGATGCATGCAGTCCAATGCTTGCTTTTGAGTAGTCTATTCATTATGGATATGCTCTGGGTATGTCAGAACCGCTGCCCGTTCCAGTGCCCGAACGCATCGCCCACCGCCATATCGAGGTCTTCAGAGCCCTCATGCTCACCGGAACGGCCACGGGCGCGGCTTCCATGCTGTTCACCTCCCAGCCCACGGTGAGCCGCGAGCTTGCGCGGCTGGAACAGCTCCTGGGCTATGCGCTGTTCGACCGTTCCCAGGGACGTTTGCGGCCCAATGCCCGCGCCCTGCAGCTGTGGGACGAGGTGCAGCGCAGCTGGGCGGGGCTGGACCGGGTGGTGGAGCGCGCGCTGGAGCTGGGCCGGCCGCACCAGGCCAGCCTGCATGTACTGTGCCTGCCGGCGCTGAGCCATGCGCTGCTGCCCCGGGCCCTGGCGCTGCTGCATGCCGGCCACGGTCCGGTTTCCGTCAGCGTGGCCACGCAGGAGGCGCCGCTGCTGCAGGAGTGGATGGCGGCCCAGCGCTACGACCTGGGCCTTTCCGAACTGGCCGATGCGCCGCCCGGCACGCGCAGCCTGCCGCTGCCGGCGCTGGACGAAGTGGCCGTGCTGCCTGCCGGTCACCCGCTGGCGCAGCACAGCGTGCTCGGGGCCGAGGACTTTGCGGGCGAATCCTTCATCAGCCTGGCGCGCGACGATCCCTACCGCCAGCAGATCGATGCCGTGTTCGCCAGGGCGCGCGTGGAGCGCCAGATGCGGCTGGAAACCCATAGCGCCGTGGCCGTCTGCGCCATGGTCCAGCAGGGGCTGGGCGTGGCCGTCGTCAACCCGCTCACGGCCCGCGCCTGCGCCGGGCCGCAGCTGGTGGTGCGGCCGCTGGCATTCTCGATACCTTTCCAGGTGCACATGCTGCTGCCGCTGCACCGGCCCGCGGTGCCGGAAGTGGACTGGCTGGTCGCGGCCCTGCTGCAGTCCGTCCAGGCCTAGTCTTCTGCATTGAGCCGGATGCCGGGCTCGGCCGGCTTGGCCGGGGGCGACCGGAAACGGCTGGGGACGGTATGCGAGCGGCTCCGGGCCCGGCGTGCGCTCAGAGGTGCTCGGGCCGCAGCCTGGCTGCCACGGCCCCGGCCAGAAGATGGAGCAGCGAGCACAGCAGCCAGTAGATGGCCCCCACGAAGAGAAACACCTCGGCCGGGTTGACCATCAGCCGTGCATTGACCTGGGTGGCGAGAAAGGACAGCTCGCCCACGCCCACGATATAGGCCAGCGAGCTGTCCTTGACCAGCGTGACCCACTGGTTCACGAAAGAAGGCAGCATGACGGCCAGCGCCTGCGGCAGTATCACCATGCGCAGGACCTGCCAGCGCGTGAAGCCCAGCGCCGCGCCCGCATCCCACTGCCCCTGCGCCACGGCGTGGATGCCGGCCGCCACGCCGTGGGCCAGATAGGCCGCGCCGATCAGCGACAGCGCGCAGACCACGGAGAACATGCCGGGCACGTCGAGGCCGAACAGCACGGGCAGCAGAAAGTAGCTCCAGAAGATCAGCATCAGCACCGGTATGGCGCGCAGAAAGCCCAGCACGATGCGCAGCAGCCGCGCCGCGGGGCCGGCGCTGTCCTGGCCCAGGGCCAGGGCAATGCCCAGTACCAGTCCCAGCATGGCGGATACCACGCCCGAGAGGCCGCTCAGCATCAGCGTGAGCAGCGCGCCGCCGGGCGGCCCGTCGGGAAACGTGCCCCACAGCAGGTACTGCCAGTCGTCGGCGAGGGCGGAGAAGTTCATGTGCGCTCCAGGCGGATGCGGCCCCAGCGGCGCCGGTTCTGGAGATGCCGGCCCAGCATTTCCAGGGCCGCGACCAGCGCGATGTAGAGCATGGTGGCAATGCCGTAGACCTGGAAGGACTGGAAGGTCTCGGCCTCGGCCTGGCGCGCGCGGTACGACAGTTCCATCAGCCCTATGGCCATGCCCAGCGAGGTGTTCTTGACGATGTTCATGTACTGCCCGAACAGCGGCGCCACGATCCGGGCCAGCGCCTGGGGCAGCACGATATGCCGCAGCACCTGCGCGCGCCGCATGCCCAGGGACAGGGCGGCCTGCGCCTGGCTGCGCGGCACGCTGCGCAGGCCGGCACGTATTTCCTCGCCCACGTAGGCGGTGGAATACAGCACCAGCCCCCACAGGGCAGCCACAAACTCGAACGACGGCCAGCCGATGCCGAAAGCCCCCAGCTCCAGCCGGTGCGGGCGGTTGAGCCACGCGGCCCACTCTTGCGGCAGCAGTCCCGGCACACCGAAATACCAGAAGAACAGCTGCACCAGCAGCGGCGTGTTGCGAAAGGCGGAAAGGTAGAGGCCGGCCGCCTGGCGCACGGGCGCCAGCGGCGCGGTGCGCGCCACGGCGAACAGCATGCCCAGCAGCGTGGCGGCGGCAATGACCAGCAGCGAGGCCAGCAGGGTGGTGGCCGCGCCATCGAGCAGCCAGCCCCAGTACCTGGCAGCCAGCAGTTGCCGGGGCCAGTCCGTGAAAGCAATCATGGGGAAGGGCAAGCGCCTGAAGATGCTTCAGGCGCTTGAAAAGAAGTCGGATATTCAAAAAGCGTAGCTGCCACCGCTTATCCGGCAATGGTTGCAAGCCATTTCCATATAAAAAATCTTTGGAAGCGGCGAATCCCGAGCCCGCAGGCACCGCGCCAGAGCCGCCTGGCGGCGAAGGTGCGTCCCTGCCGCACCACGCCGCTTTGGAGGCAGGCGCGCAGCGCCTCGGGGATCAGGCTTTGTCTCCGATCCTGAAGTTGCGCTGCAGCGGCGTATTGCTCTGGGGGCCGAACCAGGCGTCATAGATCCGGCCGGCCTGCCCCTTGGATTCGAGGTCCTTGAGCGTGGCGTTGACCCAGTCGGTCAGCGCCGCCTCGCCCTTGGGCAGGCCCACGCCGATGAAGTCGCTGGAGATGGCAAAGGGCGGCACCTCCCATTTGGCGCGTTCCTGCGGATTCTTGATGGTGGCCAGCAGGCCCACGAGCTTGGGGCCGTCCTGGGAGATCGCCTGCACATTGCCGTTGCGCAGCGCGGTGAACGCAAACGGCGTGTCGTCGTAGGCCACCAGCGTGGCCTGGGGGTATTTCTCGCGCAACACGATTTCGTTGGTCGTGCCCTTGTCCACGCCGATGCGCAGGCCGCTGAGCTGCTCGGGCGCACTGAGCTTGCCCTTGGGCACGAGGAACTGCGTGCCCGAGGCGAAGTAGGGAATGCTGAAATTCACCTGCTTGGCGCGCTCCTCGGTGATGGTGAAGTTGGCCAGCACCAGGTCCACCTTGCCCGACAGCAGCAGCGGCACGCGGTTGGCGGGGTTGGTGGGCACCAGCTGCAGCTTCACGCCCAGGCGCCTGGCGAACTCGTGGGCATAGTCCACGTCCAGGCCCACGATCTGGCGCGTCTTGGGGTCGACAAAGCCGAAAGGAGGGTTGGAATCGAAGGCTGCCACACGCAGCACGCCCGCATTCCGGATGTCCTGCAGGCGGTCCGCCCAGGCCGCACCCGAGGCCAGCACCGCGGCGGCGGCAGCGGTTGCGGTGATCAATTTCTTCAGCGCCATAAAACCCGATCTCCCTGATGGAAATGAAAGTCATTGAATCCGGCGCCCTGGTCCAAGCAGGCGTATTGCTGCAAAAACCGGAGCGTTGGAGCTGGCTGAATTGTCGAAATGCAGGTTTAAAACAGAAAAGAATATTTTTCGACGGAGATATATGTTTTAGGTATTAAGGCGGATATTGCGTGGGAATGAAGGCCGCATCGGCATGGCGCCGATCCCTGCGGGTGCGAGCGAGCCACAAGGCCAAAGGGCTTTCAGGCCTGCGCGGATTGCCCGCCGCAGGCGGCTCTGTCCGTGGTGGCCTTGGAGGGCCGCGAAGCCGGCGCAGGCTCCCACTGCGCCCAGCCGTCGCCGCACATTTCCGCAGGGTGCGGCGCGCGGTCCGAGCCGTTGCCGCAAGCCATGGCGTCATGGGCGCCAGATCGGTCGCAGCCCCAGCAGTTGCGCCCGGGATGCGCAGGGTGGAGAGGAAACTTCCTGGCCATGCCCGAGCTTGGCCGGCTGCCGCCGCCCTGGCTTTGCGCTGGCGCAACAGAGCGTCCCTTGAAGCCGTTTCCGAAGGCCTATGCGGGCCGCCTGAAGGCCAGAAGCTTGGGGCGGAAGCGCTGCAGCACTTCGCCGCGCTGGTTCTTGGTCTGGCACAGCAGGCGCACCATGGCGCGGTCCGGGCGGGAGCGCGAGGGAATGATCTCCACGATCTCGGATTCCAGGTGCAGCACGTCGCCGGGGCGCGTGGGCTGGGGCCAGGCCAGCTCCTCCACGCCGCCGCCGATGATGCCGTCGGCCAGGGGAATGCTTTCGGTGACCAGGCGCATGCTGATGGAGGCCGTATGCCAGCCGCTGGCCGCCAGGCCCTGGAAGAAGGTGTTCTGCGCGGCATCGGCGTCGAGGTGGAAGACCTGCGGGTCGAACTGCCTGGCGTAGGCCACGATCTGGGCTTCGTCGAGCGGGTGGTCGCCGCTGACGAATTTCTGGCCTTCGTAGAGATCCTCGAGGTATAGCTTGTCGCTCATCCATGTCTCCCGGATTGGATGCCCGAGTATGCATGGCCGGTCTGCAGGCCGCTGCAGCGCATGCGACTCGCGCTTATGCTCGCGTCCATGGTGTTCGAATTTTCCGATTCCGAGGTTGCCGAGCTGCAACAGACTCCGCAGCAATTGAGCGTGCGCTTTGCCGCGGGCCGGGTGTCCGAGGGGGGCGAGGGCCGATGGATGCCGCTGCTGCTGATATGCGGGCAGCCGGGGCGGGTGGAGATGGAGTCCGGCTGCCTTGGCCGGCTGGCCGGCGGCACGGTGGTGCTGGACGGCGAGCGCAGAACCGCGCTGCCCGTGCCGCTGCAGAGTACGGCATCTTTTGCGCTGGAGCTGGAGTTTGCCAGCGGCGCGCGCTGCCGTGTGCAGGGCAGGGGGCTGGAGCTGCGGGCACCGGCCAGCCGGTGCTCCGTGGATTCCTATCAGTGTTGAGCGAGGGAAAAACTATCCACTGCGCGTGAACTGGGCGCGTTCCAGGCTGGAAACGCCGGGCAGGAGCCGCCCCGCCGAAGGCGCTGTCCCCTTCCGGGGGGAAGGCGCGAAGCGACCCAGGGGGCTTTATCTAGAACTCCAGGTTGTCGATGAGCCGTGTGCCGCCCAGGCGCGCGGCACCCAGGGCCACCAGCTCGCCGGTCGTTGCATCGGCCGGCGGCAGCAGATTGCCGCGCTGGCGCACAGTGAGGTAGTCGGGCTCCCAGCCCTGGGCGCGCAGTGCCTGCATGGCCTGTGCTTCCAGCGCGGCCAGGTTGCCGCCCTGCCGTGCGGCTTCGGCCAGGGTCTTCAGCGCCCTGGACAGCGCAATGGCCTGCTCGCGCTGCGCTTCGCTCAGGTAGCCGTTGCGCGAGCTCAGGCCAGACCGCCGCTCGCGCCTTCGGCGCGTGCCGTCTCGCCGGCAACGATGTCGACGGGCAGGGCGAACTGCTGCACCATGCGGCGTATCACCATGAGCTGCTGGTAGTCCTTCTTGCCGAACACGGCCGTGCCGCCGCCGGTGGTGGCGAACACGGCCTGGAACAGCTTCATGACCACGGTGCAGACGCCGGTGAAGAAGCCGGGGCGGAACTCGCCCTCGAGGATGTCGGCCAGGGCCGGGTCGGGCTGGATCTTGAAGGTCTGGGGCTCGGGGTAGAGGTCGGCCTCGCGCGGGGCGAACAGGATGTCGCAGCCTTCGGCCTGCAGCTTGGCGCAGTCGGCCTCCCAGGTGCGCGGATAGCTGTCGAAGTCCTCGTGCGGCAGGAACTGCAGGCGGTTCACGAAGATGCTGGCCACGGTCACCTCGCCGTGCTGGCGCGCCAGCCGGATCAGCGACAGGTGGCCTTCATGCAGGTTGCCCATGGTGGGCACGAAGGCGGGGCGGCCGCGGCCGGCAAGCGCGGTGGCGAGTGCGGCTCTCAGGTCGGCGATGGTATGGACGATTTGCATGGCTTGAACGGGAAGAACGGAAAAGTCGCGGTGCTGCCTGCCGGGCCTACCAGGCATGCAGTTCGTTGTTGGGGAAGGAGCCGTTCTTGACGGCTTCCACATAGGCCTGCATGGCCCCCTTGACGCTGCCCGCATCCTGCATGAAGTTGTGCACGAACTTGGCCATCTTGCCCAGGTTCACGCCCAGCATGTCGTGCAGCACCAGCACCTGGCCGGCCGTGCCGTTACCCGCGCCTATGCCGATGGTGTGGCAGTGCTGCAGCTCCTCGGTCAGGCTGGCGGCCAGGGCCGCGGGCACCATCTCCAGCACCAGCATGGAGGCGCCTGCATCCTGCAATGCATGGGCATGGCGGCGCAGCGTGTTGGCCGCCACGTCGTCCTTACCCTGCACGCGGTAGCCGCCCAGCGCGTGCACGGTCTGCGGCGTCAGGCCCAGGTGGGCGCAGACGGGAATGCCGCGCTCCACGAGGAATTCCACGGTAGGGGCTGTCCAGCCGCCGCCCTCGAGCTTGACCATGTGGGCCCCGGCCTGCATCAGGGCGCAGCTGCTGCGCAAGGCCTGTTCGCGGCTTTCCGCATAGCTGCCGTAGGGCAGGTCGGCGATCACCCAGGCCGTGCCCTGGGCACGGTGCAGGCCGCGCGTGACGCTGGCCGTGTGGTAGGCCATGTCCTCCAGCGTCACGCCCACGGTGCTGTGCAGGCCCTGGCAGACCATGCCCAGCGAGTCGCCCACCAGAATGCATTCCACGCCGGCGGCGTCGGCCACGGCGGCAAACGTGGCGTCATAGGCCGTGAGCATGGTGATCTTCTCGCCGGCCGCGCGCATCTGCGCCAGCCGCGGCAGGCTGATGGGGCGGCGCTGGGGCAGCGGCGAAGCGGGGGGGATGGTGCCGTAGGGCGTGCCTGTGGCGGTGGCTGCTGTAGCGGACATGGGGTCTCCTTTGTCTTGGTCGGCCAGGAAACGTGCAGGCGCCAGGCCGGGGGCGCTTGCACATTACAGGGCAAATTGCCCGCGAGTCTATGCGATGCGGGGTTGGCATAACAACCGTAAATAGACTGTGCATGGCTGATGCACCGATACTATGCTGTACCGGCGGCTCGGTCCGGCCGCACGGCGTCTGGCGTTATGCGTTCCGTCTTTTCCCGCTTGAGGTCATCGGTATGCCCTTGGATGCGCAGGAATTTCCGTCGGCCTTGCCGATTGCCGCGTCCGTGGCCTGGCAAGGCCTGCGCGGCGTGGACTGGCTGCGGTCGCTGTCGGACGAAAAACTGGCCGTGCTGGCTGCGCAATGCCGGTGGCACCGGCTGCAGCCCGGGCAGATGCTGCATGGCCCTTATACGGACCGGCGCACGTATGTGCTGGTCGGTGGCCTGCTGAGCCTGGGCAGCTGCAGTGCCAGCGGCCGCACCATGATTCTGGGAAACCTGGAGCCGGGGTTCTTCTTCGGTGCATTTGCGCCGCCACAGCCATCGAAGCATGTGCTGGTGCAGGTGCATGCGGTGCAGGAAAGCCTGGTGGCCTCGCTTTCGTCCGAGGAGATGGAAGCGCTGATCATGAGCGAGATTCTGGTCATGCGGGCCATGGTCCAGCATCTGGGCGAGATGACCGGCGTGCTCGCGCGGCGCCTGGTCCGCCAGGGTACGCTGTCGGTGCGCGGGCGCCTGCATGCCCTGCTGCTGGAGCTGGCAGAGCATGCGGGCATCGCGGGCGACCAGGCCCTGCTGGCGCCCGCGCCGCGCCAGAGCGACCTGGCCCTGATGCTGGGCACCAGCCGCGAAGAGGTCGCGCGCGAGATGGCGCGGCTGGTGCGCCAGGGCCTGCTGCGGCGCGAGGGGCGCAACCTGCGCATTTGCCGCGTCGACGGCCTGCGCCTGCTGCTGGATGAGGCGCGCTGACGGCCGGCACCGCGAAATTGCTTTTTGCGTGAGAAAACGTACAGACTATCGCCAGGAGCCGGCACATAGTTCATTCCTTGCCGCGGCGAGGCAGATTTCCTGGCCGCTTCGGCGAGCCGAAAGGAATGAACATGCGCTCCCTCACCAGCTTGTTTGTTGCCGCTGCGGTGGCCGCCGTTTCCGCTGCCGCCATGGCCGAGAATGCCCCGGCATCTGCCGGCGATGGCATGTCGGCCGCCTTCAGAAGCCGTGCCGAGGTGCTGGCCGATCTGGAAATGTTCCAGCGCTCGGGCCTGGGCTATCTGCCATCGCCCACGGGCTATGTGGAATCCGAGCAGAGCGCCGAATACCGCCGGGCCTATGCCGAGTACCAGCGCCTGCTGGCGGGGCCGGACTACCGGGAGGCCGTGGCCAGGTACGAGTCGCAGTCCCCGGCCGGCAGGTGAGCGGAGTTGCCTTGCCTGCGCCCTCCCGCCGCGGCGCGGGCCCGAGCGCGCGGGCCGGCCATGCCATTGGATGGAAATCCGCTGAAGCAGTTTTCCGCCGGAGACGCCGCTTTTGCGGCGCCGGCGGCTTGCGGCTGTCACCTAGGTGACTGTATGCTGCCCGTCTTTCAATCCAGCCGCCATCCACAAAAAGCGGCCCATGGCAACGGAGGAGACCCCATGCTGACAGCGCTGCCTACGCGCTCCCATTCAGACCACCCGGCCGCGCGCAAGACCGTGGAATACGAGCTGCCGCAATGGAACCAGGCCCTGCCGCAGGCCACGGCCTGCACCACGCGCCATGCCTGGGCGCGCGTGCCGGCCGAACCCGCGCCCGCCGAGCGGCAGCGGCTCAAGGACCGTATCCGCACGGAGCTGGCAAAGCGCAACGCGGTGATGGTCTCGCACTTCTATGTGCATCCCGACCTGCAGGACCTGGCCGAGGAGACCGGTGGCATCGTCAGCGATTCGCTGGAGATGGCGCGCTTCGGGCGCGACCATGCGGCGCAGACCCTGGTGGTGTCGGGCGTGCGCTTCATGGGAGAGACAGCCAAGATCCTCTCGCCCGAGAAGACCGTGCTCATGCCCGACCAGGACGCCACCTGCTCGCTGGACCTGGGCTGCCCGGCGGCCGACTTCTCGGCCTTCTGCGACCTGCATCCCGACCGCACCGTGGTGGTTTATGCCAATACCAGCGCCGAGGTCAAGGCGCGCGCCGACTGGGTGGTCACCTCCAGCTGCGCGCTGGAGGTGGTCGCCGCCCTCAAGGAGGCCGGCCACAAGATCCTGTGGGCGCCCGACCGCCACCTGGGCCGCTACATCCAGGAGCAGACCGGCGCGGACATGCTGCTGTGGAACGGCGCCTGCATCGTGCACGACGAGTTCAAGGCCTTCGAGCTGCAGGCGCTGATGCAGGAGCATCCCGGCGCCAGGCTGCTGGCGCACCCCGAAAGCTCGGCCGAGATCGTGGCCATGGCGCATGCCGTGGGTTCCACCAGCGCCATCATCCAGGCCGCCAAGACCCTGGACGCGCAGGAGTTCATCGTGGCCACCGACAACGGCCTGCTGCACAAGCTGCGCCAGCTGCTGCCCCACAAGCGCTTCATGGAGGCGCCCACGGCCGGCAGCAGTGCCACCTGCAAGAGCTGCGCGCACTGCCCGTGGATGGCCATGAACGGCCTGGCCGACGTGCTCAGGGTATTGGAAACCGGGGACAATGCAGTCCACGTGCCTGCCGACCTGGTGAAGCGGGCACGCCTGCCCATAGACCGCATGCTGGGCTTTACCGCGGCCCTCAAGGCCCAGGGCCGGCATGCGGCGGCGGCCCTGGTGCCGCGCCTGGTGCCCCATCTGGGCGCGGCGTGATGCCTGCCTGCTTGCGCCATCCTGCTTTGATAGCGGCTTGCGCTCGCCAGCTCTGCGTTTGAGGCCTTTTCCCTTGTATTCCTCCGTCATCGATTTCTCCAATCCCCGGGATGCCGGGGCCGACCGGCTGCAATGGGGCTTTGCGCCGCCGCTGCAGGTGCTGGCAGCCTATGAGCCGCAGCAGGTTCCGGCCGTGCTCGATGCCGTGCAGCAGGCGGCCGAAGGCGGCCGCTGGTGCGTGGGCTGGCTGGCCTACGAGGCGGCGGCCGGCCTGGACAAGGCCTATGCCGGCGCGGTGCATACCGGCGCGGTGCATGAACCGGGCAGCAGGTCGCCCCTGGCCTGGTTCGGCGTGCACGAGGCACCGGATGCCTTGGGCGCGGACGTTCTGCCGCAGCCGTCGCCGGATGTCCTGCATGTGCAATGGCAACCGGAGCCAGGCGGGCGCGCGCGCTTCGATGCCGACGTGGCCCGCATCCATGAGGCCATTGCCGCCGGCGACTGCTATCAGGTCAACTACACCTCGCCCCTCAAGGGCCGGCTCGGCGGCGCGGAAGGCCTGAGCGCGCGGCAGACCGCCCATGCGCTGTTTGCGCGCCTGCGCCGGGCCCAGCCCGGCGGCTATGCGGCCATGGTCGACGGCGGCGGCATGCAGGCCCTGTCCGTCTCGCCCGAGCTGTTCTTCGACTGGGACGGCGAGCGCATTCTCACGCGCCCCATGAAGGGCACGGCGCCGCGCGGCGCCACGCCGCAGGAGGACGAGGCGCGCATGCAGGCCATGCGCGCCTCTCCCAAGGAGCGGGCCGAGAACGTGATGATCGTGGATCTGCTGCGCAACGACCTTTCGCGCATCGCCGTGCCGCACAGCGTCAAGGTGCCGCGGCTGTTCCATGCCGAGCCGCTGCCCGCGGTCTGGCAGATGACCTCGGACGTGGAGGCCCGCACCCGGCCCGGCATCCGCCTGCGCGATGTCTTTGCCGCGCTGTTTCCCTGCGGCTCGATCACGGGCGCGCCCAAGCGCCAGGCCATGCGCCTGATCCGCGCGCTGGAGCCGGAGCCGCGCGGCATCTATTGCGGCGCCCTGGGGGTGGTGCGGCCCTCGGCCAGGCCCGGCGGCATCCATGCCACGTTCAACGTGCCCATCCGCACCGTGGTGCTGCAGGGGCAGGCACTGCGCTGCGGCATCGGCAGCGGCATCACGGCCAGCGCCACGGCCGAGGCCGAGTGGCAGGAATGGCAGCACAAGCAGCGGTTTCTGGCAGGATTGGCGGCGATCCAAGCGCTTTGAAGAGGAATGAATGGATTTTGAAATTCTGGAAACCCTGGCCCTGAAGGACGGCCGCTGGCAGAACTGGCCGCTGCACTGGGCGCGGCTGCAGATCGCGGCCCAGCACTTCGGCTATCCCTTGCACCAGGCGGCGCTGGAAGCGCAGATGCAGGCGCTGCAACAGCAGAAGGCGGCCGGCGACTGGCGCGTGCGGCTGGCGCTGGATGCGCAGGGACAGGTGCAGATTGCAGCAGAGCCGCTGCAGCCCTCGGCCACGCCCGTGCGGCTGGAGCTGGCGCAGCAGCCGATAGCCAACAGCGTGGCGCAAAGCGATTGGGTGCGCTTCAAGACCTCGCGCCGCGCGCACTACAACGCTTTCCGCCCCCGCGGCGCCCACGTGTTCGACGTGGTGCTGCACAACGACAACGGCGAGATCACCGAAGGCACGCGCGGCAATGTCTGCATGCAGCTGGATGGCCGCTGGGTCACGCCGCCGCTGGCCTGTGGGCTGCTGCCCGGCGTGGGCCGCGCGCTGGCGCTGTCCCAGGGGCGCGTGAGCGAGCGCGTGGTGCGCATCGACGAGGTGCCGCAGATCGAGGGCTGGGCCTTTGTCAACAGCCTGCGCGGCTGGCTGGAGGCACAGCTGATCAGCGCGCATTGACTGCGGCGCGCGTGACACAATGGCCCAAGGCGACGTTGAACGGCTCTTCGCGACGCGCGCGAGGTGCTTGTGCGGCGCTGCCCTCAACCACACAACGGAGACGGCACCATGGAAGACGAGGACTTTGATGCGCTGTATCTCGATCTGATGCAGGAATTCCTGGCCGATGCCAAGCCCGTGCAATGGCTGGCCACGGTCTGCACCATGAACTATGACGGCAACGGGGCGCTGGTGGACTGGATCATCAAGCAGCCCCGGCTGGAGCCGGCGGTGGCCAAGGCGCTGTACTGGTATCTGCAGCCTGCCTACTACCAGCACTATGCGTCGGAGGACAAGGTGCCTGCGATCAACCGCACGGGCTGGCACCAGATCCAGGCGCTGCACCAGCGCTTTGCCAGGGGCGATCTCGCGGCGCCCTCCATAGGCTGGGACCCGCGCAACGACCTGGCATCGCCCACGGGCAATCCCAAGCACCCGGGCTACGACTGGACGGCCGAGGCCGTGCCGGCCAAGGAGGCGGCCTGGACCATTCCCCCGATCATGTTCGAGCCCGTGCCCGGAGAGCAGATCGACATCTATGCCTATTGCGACGACAACGGCTGGGACGAAGGCATGCCGCCCCATGTGCAGGAAGAGCTCAACAGCGCCATCGAGGACGAGTCCGACAGCGATGCCGATATCGATGACTGAACTCCGGCCCGGCCGGCCGCCGGCCCGTGCTTGAGTTTCTGCTGCAGCTGCTGGGCGAATTTTTGCTGCAGGTCGTGGGCGAGGCCCTGGTGGAGCTGGGCCTGCATTCGCTAGCCGAGCCGTTTCGCCAGCCGCCCAATCCCTGGCTGGCCGCGCTGGGCTACATGATCTTCGGTGCCG
This sequence comes from Comamonas sp. w2-DMI, assembly GCF_040187735.1. Lineage (NCBI taxonomy): Bacteria > Pseudomonadati > Pseudomonadota > Betaproteobacteria > Burkholderiales > Comamonadaceae > Comamonas > Comamonas sp. w2-DMI. The sequence continues at coordinate 72,998 of NZ_JBANEL010000006.1, forward strand.
TGCTGGGCGGGCTCAGCCTGCTCGTGCTGGGCCATCACCTCACGCCCGCGGGGCCGCTGCGCTGGCTCAACCTGCTGTTCACGCCCGTGGCCGTGGGCGCATTGATGGCCGCCATGGGCGCCTGGCGCGCGCGCCGGGGGGGAGCCGCTGCTGCGCATCAACCATTTCTTCTACGGTTTCCTGTTCGCGCTGTCCTGGGCGCTGGTGCGCTTTTTCTTCGCCCGCTGAATGCATTCTGCAGCCCGTCGTGTGGCGCGTTGGAACGCTTTGGGTACCGTTTTGTGATACCTGGTGGTTTTTGGGTGGAAAAACATGTGGGTTGCGGCCACCATCGCGGCACCATAACTTCTGGAGCAAACCGATGAGCACACCGCAACTGCACAGCCACAAGCCTTCCTCGGCCTTTGTCGCCGCCTCCTGGGCCGCGCTGCTGCTGGGCATCGTGGCTTTCATGGCGGGGCTGTGGAATGCGGGCATGCAGCTCAACGAAAAAGGCTATTACTTCGCCGTGCTGGTGCTGGGCCTGTATGCGGCCATCTCGCTGCAGAAAACGGTGCGCGACCGGCTCGAAGGCATTGCCGTCACGGGCATCTACTACGGCATCAGCTGGATGGCGCTGATCATCGCGGTGCTGCTGCTGGGCACGGGCCTGTTCAATGCCGCGCTGCAGCTGAGCGAAAAAGGCTTTTACGCCATGGCCTTTGCGCTGGCCCTGTTCGGTGCGATCGCGGTGCAGAAGAACACCCGCGACAACCTGGCTGACCCGGCCCGCGTGCCCGACGATATGGGCAGCGCCAAGCGCAACGCCAAGGCCGAGCGCACTGCGGCGGCCGAAGCTGCCCGGGCCATCGAAGCCGTGCAGCAACTGGAATCGAACCGATGAAGTGAAGCCCGTTTGCGGCAACGGATTCAAAAGCCTGCAGGCTGCCCCTGCAGGCTTTTTGCCTGGGGGTTCCGGTTTGCGTCCCGCATGGCGGCCTGCCGGGCCATGAAGTCCGAGAACACCGATTGCAGCCGTGCGTGCTGCGGCGCGCCGTCGGTCCAGCCCTGCAACCGGCCCAGGGCCAGAGCGGTGGCTTCGAAGGTGGACAACTGCCCCGGCAGATGCGCCTTGCGGATCGCATAGCGACCGGCCGGCACATCCTGCAGGGCCAGGCGCGGCAGGGACTGCAGAGCCGGATTCGCATAAAGCATCTTGCGGCTTTTGCGCCAGGTTCCGTCGAGGACGACCAGGCGCAGCCCTGATGGCGCGCAGGGCCAGGGCGTGGGCAGCGGCGCCGCGGCGGCAAGCCCGAGGGCCGCGTCCTGCAGCCCCGTGTCGGGGTAGAGCAGCACGCTGTGGCGCGGTCCGGCGCCTGCGGTTTCGTCCCAATCCCCGTACAGGGCCTGCCGCAGTGCGGCTGCATCGAAGCATTCGCCCACCAGAAGCCGGCTGTGCGGCAGGCACAGGTGCAGCAGATGGCCCGTGCCCTTGGCTTCGTGCACTTCCATGGGGTGCATGAGGATCAGCACCTGAACCTCGTGCGGCACGGCCCGGGCCAGCGCGCAGACGCAGGTGCGCAGCGCGCGCCGGCATTGCGGGCAGCGCAGGCGGGTGGCGGTAGGGCTATCGGAAGTGCTCATGCAATCGCAGCGGCCGGCGCATGGCTGGCAAGGTTTTCAGATGAATGGCAGCCAAAATATCAGTTGTAACCAGCGCAGCCAGCTATGGTTTCAGGAGTTCGAGGTCTGCACCTGCAGGTTGCGGCCCGCGCCCCAGCCGGCGATTGCCGTGGCAATGCACAGCAGCACGACCAGCCAGACCGAGGACAGATAGCTGCCGGTCATGCTGCGCAGCACGCCCACCAGCAGCGGGCCCCAGGCCGCCAGCGCATAGCCCCAGCCCTGAGCCATGGCCGACAGCCGGGCCGTGGTGTGCATATTGCCGCTGCGCATGACGATCAGGCTCAATGCCAGCGCGAACGAGCCGCCCTGGCCCAGGCCCAGCAAAACGGCCCAGGCCCACATGGGCGCGCCCAGCGGCCCCCACAGCAGGCCCAGGAAGGCCGCGAGGATCATGGCCGACAGGGCCAGGGCAAAGCCGCGCTGGTTGGGCAGGCGCGCGGCCAGCGGCGGCGTGAACAGACTGGCCACCAGCTGCATGAGGATGGAGGCTGCCACCAGGTAGCCGGCAGTCTCGCTGGCGATGCCGCGCTCGCGCAGGATGGGCGCAAGCCACCCCATGACGATATAGGCCAGCGCCGACTGCAGGCCCATGAACAGCGTCACCTGCCAGGCCAGGGCCGAGCGCAGCAGGCTGCCCGCATGGGCGGCGGCATCGGTCTTCACGGGCGCGGCACGCAAGGCCTGGGGTGCCCAGACCAGCAGCGCCAGCAGTGCCAGCCCCGCCCAGGCGGCCAGCGCCGGGGCCCAGGCGCCGCCGAACCAGTGCATCTCCATGGGCACGGTGAAGGCTGCGGCCGACGAGGCGCCTGCGCACACGGCCAGGGTGTAGAGGCCCATCATCAGCGCTGCCCGGGTGGCAAAGCTGCGCTTGATCAGCCCGGGCAGCAGCACATTGCCCATGGCGATGCCGGCGCCGGCCAGCACGGCCGACGCAAAAAGGGCCGCAATGCTGCCCACGGCGCGCAGCAGCGTGCCACCGGCGATCAGCAGCAGAGCGAGCAGCAGCACGCGCTCGGCGCCGAAGCGGCGCGACAGCGCCGGCGTGGGCAGCGAGAACACGCCCAGGCACAGAATGGGCAGCGTGGTCAGCACGCTGGCGCCCGTGGCGGACAGGCCGGTGTCGCGCATGATCTCGGGCAGCACCACCGAGAGGCTGCCGAACACCGGGCGCAGATTGCAGGCGATGAGGATCAGGCTCAGGGCCAGCAGCCAGTGCGTGGAACGGGTGGCGGTAGAAGGTGTGTGCGGCGCGGTCATGGTCGCCGGACTTTATCCGATGCGCCGCCGCGCTGCCGGACAGGACAAAAAGCGATGCCCGCCGGCACGGGGCGCGGCGGGCAGGGCCAAGGGCGCGGGTCGCGCAGCGATTACAGGCGGCCCTTGAAATAGGTGGCCTTGTCCATGTCGGCCACGTCCACGCTGAGCTGGACCATGATGCCCGCGGGCTGGGGCACGAGGCGGCGCAGCACGGCGGCCAGGCCGTCCGACATTTCCTTCTTGGCCTGCTCGGTGCGGCCGGCCATGAGCTGCAGCTGCACATGCACGAAGCCGCGGTTGTCGGGCTGGTTGCCGATGTAGAAGTCCGACAGGCGTGCGATGCGGGCCTTGACGTCGGCCTCGTCGGCCACCGTGGGATGGGCGCAGACCACGGCGTTGAGTTCGCGCATCAGCTCGCGCTCGTTCAGGCCGGTGAGGTTGTCGGTGTATTCGATGTGCAGGTGGGGCATGGTGGTCTCTTGCGGGGAAGGGAAGTGCGGCGCGCGGGTGCGCTCAGAGCATCTGGGTGGGCACCTTGTGGCGCAGCTCGACCTTGCGGTTTTGCGCGTCCACGAAGACCAGCTGGGGCTGGTGCTCGGCCACGTCATTTTCGTGCACCTGGGCGAAGGCGGCGATGATGAGCAGGTCGCCCACGGCGGCGCGGCGCGCGGCCGAGCCGTTGACCGAGATCATGCCGCTGCCGCGCTCGCCCTTGATCGCATAGGTCACGAAGCGTTCGCCGTTGTCGACGTTCCAGATATGGACCTGTTCGTTTTCGGCGATGTTGGCGGCGTCCAGCAGATCCTCGTCGATGGCGCAGGAACCTTCGTAATGCAGCTCGCACTGCGTGGTTTTGACGCGGTGGATCTTGGACTTGAGCATGGTGCGGAACATGTTGTCTCTCTCTGTGCCCGGCGGGGCTGGTGGTTGCTAGGAAATTCTCGCGAGTCTATGCGATGCCGGCCGCTCAGCGTGCGGGCGGCACCAGGATGGTGGGCGCCGCGGGCGCGGCCGTCTGCGGCCAGTCGCGGCTGAAGTGCAGGCCGCGGCTTTCGCGGCGCAGCCGGGCCGAACGCACGATGAGATCGGCCACCTGCACCAGGTTGCGCAGCTCCAGCAGCTCGCGGCTGACGTGGAAGCGGGCGTAGAACTCGTCGATCTCGCCCTGCAGCAGCGCAATGCGCCGCGCCGCGCGCTCCAGGCGCTTGTCGGTGCGCACGATGCCCACGTAGTCCCACATGAAGCGGCGCAGCTCGTCCCGGTTGTGGGTGATGACCACGCGCTCGTCGGCGTCGCTCACGCGGCTTTCGTCCCAGGCGGGCAGCGGCGGCAGCGCGGCGCCCGCTGCGGCGGCCTCGTTGATGGCCTGCACCGCCGCGCGCGCGAACACCATGCATTCGAGCAGGGAGTTGCTGGCCAGGCGGTTGGCGCCATGCAGGCCGGTGCAGGCGGTCTCGCCCAGGGCGTAGAGGCCGGGCAGGTCGGTGCGGCCCGCCAGATCGGCGAGCACGCCGCCGCAGGTGTAGTGGGCGGCGGGCACCACCGGGATGGGCTCGCGCGTGATGTCTATGCCCAGCCCGGCGCAGCGTGCCTTGATGTTGGGAAAGTGGGCCTGCAGGAATTCGGGGCTCTGGTGCGAAATGTCCAGGTGCACGCAGTCCAGGCCGTGCTTCTTCATTTCGAAGTCGATGGCGCGGGCCACGATGTCGCGCGGCGCCAGTTCGGCGCGCCCGTCGTGCTGCGGCATGAAGCGCGTGCCCCCGGCCGATTCGGGCAGCAGAAGCCGTCCGCCTTCGCCGCGCACGGCCTCGCTGATCAGAAAGCTCCCGGCCTGGGGATGGCACAGGCTGGTGGGGTGGAACTGGATGAACTCCAGGTTGGCCACGCGGCAGCCCGCGCGCCAGGCCGCGGCGATGCCGTCGCCCGTGGCGGTTCCGGGATTGGTGGTGTGCAGGTAGACCTGGCCCGCGCCGCCCGTGGCCAGGATGGTGTGCGGCGCGCGAAAGCTGCGCACGCGGTCTCGGGCCTCGTCCAGGGCATGGAGGCCCAGGCAGCGGTCGGGGCCGGCCAGGCCCAGCCTGCGGGCGGTGATCAGGTCCACCAGCGTGTGCTGCTCGAACACCGTGACATGGGGCGTGGCGCGCAGCTGCGCGAGCAGGCTGGCTTGCACGGCCGCGCCCGTGGCATCGGCCGCATGGACGATGCGCCGAGCACTGTGGCCGCCTTCGCGCGTCAGGTGCAGCGCGCCGGGCTGGCCGTCCTCTTCCGAAAAAGGCACGCCCAGGCTGCGCAGCCAGGCAATGGCGGCAGGCGCGTTCTCCACCACGAAGCGCGTGGCGGCCAGGTCGCACAGGCCGGCACCGGCCACCTGCGTGTCCTGCACATGGGCGTCGAAGCTGTCGTCCTCGGCCAGCACGGCCGCGATGCCGCCCTGGGCCCAGGCACTGGCGCCGTCATTGAGGCCTTGCTTGGTGAGCAGGGCCACGCGCCGCGTGGGCGCCAGCTGCAGCGCGGCGCTCAGGCCGGCCAGCCCGCTGCCCACGATGAGTACATCGAAATCCAGTGCCTGCTCGGCAGGCGAAACGTTCTGGCTGCGGGAGTCGGTCGAGGAGGTCGGCATCGGGGGCATGGCAGGGGGGGGCACTGGCCATTGGATGAGCGTGGAAGGGTCAGATACTGGAGGCGTCCGTGCCGCCTGCGGCGTAGTCGCTGGCGCTCAGGTCGAGCACACAGCCGTCGCCGATGCTGTCGCGCCATACGCGCACGCGGCTGGGCGCAGGCTGCAGGTCGGCCAGGGACTTGGCGATGAACAGGCTCAGGTTTTCCAGCGTGGGCTTGCCCAGGCCGGGAATCTCGTCGAGGAAATGGTGGTCCAGCTGCTCGCGCAATAGCGCGAGCCGGGCGCGCAGATGGCCCAGGTCGATGACCATGCCGTTGTCGGGATTGCGCGGGCCGGTCACGCTGACTTCGGCCCAGTAGGTGTGGCCATGGATGCGGCGGCTGCCTTCGGTTTCGATGGCGCGCTCCAGCGTGTGGGCGGCATCGAAGAAAAAGCGCTGGTGAACGGTAAATTGCATATCAGTTAGCCATGGCGCTGCGCAGGAAACCGGCGCGTACGAACACCAGGAACAGCGGGCAAGGAGCGCCCCGCAGCGAGGCTGTCGTCCCCCTGCAAGGGGGAAGGCGTGTAGCGACTCAGGGGGTGTTTCATTGCTTCAGCGGATGCCGGTGAGCTTGTGGGTCTGCAGGCTCAGGCGCCATGCCGGGTGCTGCAGGCATTGCGCGATGCAGGCCGCGGTGTTGTCGGCCTGCAGGGCGTTGTCCATGGGCTGCAGAAAGTAATGGGCGAAGTCGGTGCCGGCGACGATGGCCTCCAGGTCGAAGCCCGGCTGGGGCCAGACCAGCTTGAGCTCCTGGCCGCTGCGCTGCACCCATTCGGCGCCGGCCTTGGGGCTGATGCACAGCCAGTCGATACCCTCGGGTGCGGCCACCGTGCCGTTGCTTTCCACCGCAATGCGGAAACCGCGTGCATGCAAGGCATCCACCAGGGCCGCATCGACCTGCAGCAGCGGCTCCCCGCCCGTGAGCACTACCATGCGGTGCCGGCTGTCCTGCGCGGGCCACTGCGCGAGGATGCGCTCGGCCAGTTCGTCGGCCGTGGCGAACTTGCCGCCCAGCGTGCCGTCCGTGCCCACGAAGTCGGTATCGCAGAACCGGCAGACGGCGCTGGCGCGGTCCTGCTCCCGGCCGCTCCAGAGGTTGCAGCCCGCAAAGCGGCAGAACACGGCCGGCGTGCCCGCCTGGCCGCCTTCGCCCTGCAGGGTGTAGAAGATTTCTTTGACGCTGTATGTCATGCCTGGGTTTGCGCTTCAGGAGCTGTTGGGTGCAGGAAGTGGGCGAATGTAAGTCCTGACTGGCGTTGACTGCAGCGCAGGCATGAAAAGCAGGGTGGGTGGCCGGGGTATCTGCGGACTCAGACGGGGGTATAGGCCAGGCGCACGTAGATAGGGGCGAAGGCCTCGGCCTGGGTGATCTCGATCAGCGTTTCCTTGGCCAGCTCCAGCATGGCGATGAAGGTCACGACCAGCACGGTCGAGCCCTTCTCGGGATTGAAGATGCGCTCGAACTCCACGAAGCGCTGGCCCTGCAGCTGCTTGAGGATCTGGCTCATGTACTCGCGCACCGACAGCTCCTCGCGCGTGATCTTGTGGCTTTGTACCAGCTTGGCGCGCTTGAGGATGTCGCGCCAGGCGGCCTGCAGCTCGCCGACCTCCACGTCGGGAAAGCGCGGCTGCAGGCTTTGCTCGATATAGACCGTGGCCTTGAGGAAGTCGCGTCCGTACTGGGGCAGCTGGCCCAGTTGCTGGGCCGCGAGCTTCATCTGCTCGTACTCGAGCAGGCGGCGCACCAGTTCGGCGCGCGGGTCTTCGGCCTCCTCGCCATCCTCCTGCTTCTTGGGTGGCAGCAGCATGCGCGACTTGATCTCGATCAGCATGGCCGCCATCAGCAGGTATTCGGCCGCGAGCTCCAGGTTGCGGCTGCGGATCTCGTCCACATAGGCCATGTACTGGCGCGTCACATCCTGCATGGGAATGTCGAGGATGTTGAAGTTCTGCTTGCGGATCAGGTACAGCAGCAGGTCCAGTGGGCCTTCGAAGGCTTCGAGGAAGACTTCCAGGGCATCGGGCGGGATGTACAGGTCCTGGGGCAGTGCGAACAGGGGCTCGCCGTACAGGCGCGCCAGGGCCACCTGGTCGACCAGGTCCTGCGAGGCATCCGGCGGGAGTCCGGCGCCGCTGGCGGCGGCCAGGGCCTGGGGAGGGCGCGGCTCGTTCATGGGCTGCTATGCACAAAGGAGCGCATGGCGCATGCTGCATCGGCGCTGCAGGCCAATTCCATTCGGAGCCGCCAACCGGTCAGGACGGGTTGGTCTGGTAGACGTAGGGCTTCTGGTCCACGCGGCCGGCGCGCAGGTCTTCCCAGACTTCCTGGTTCACGTTCTTGTCCCACAGCAGCGCACGGCCGGCGACCTGTTGCTCGGACAGCCCGGGATTCTGCTTTTTCAGATCGTTGAGGAAATTGGTGGTGTCGGAACGGTAATCGGGGCGGCGGAAGAAGGACATATGCGTAAAACCTCTCAGAACCGCGGATTTTAGCCGGTTGCGCGTGCGGGGGCAGGCAGCGGCCCTTTGGCGTTGCGGCGGCCGCCGCACCGGCAGCGGTTTTGACAAGCGTTTGCAGACGGGCGCGCAGCCCGGACGCGGATGCTGCCAGAATCGGCCTGTGTCCGGCACTTTTGTGATGCATGCCCATGAATATTTTTTCCCGTCTGGCCCTCGCTGCGGTGGCCGTCTTCGGCGCACTGGCACTGGCTGGCTGCGATCAGCAGAAGATCAAGGAACTGGAGGAAGGCCTGTCCACCGAGGCCGATGTGCGCGAGCGCTTCGGCGATCCCGAGCGCATCTGGCCCGAAGCCGACGGCTCGCGCACTTTCGAGTACAACCGCCAGCCCGCGGGCACGCGCAACTACATGATCACCATCGGCCCCGACGGCAAGATGAGCGCGCTGCGCCAGGTGCTGGCGCCGCACAACTTCGAGAAGATCGTGCCCGGGCTGACCCAGGAGCAGGTGCGCCGCATGCTGGGCAAGCCGGCGCGGGCCATCCCCTACGCGCTCAAGCAGGAGACCGACTGGGAGTGGAACTGGATCGATCCGCCCACGCGCCAGATGGAGTTCATCGTCACCTTCGGGCCCGACGAGCGCGTGCTGCGCAGCGGCAGCCACGAGAAGCTGCACGACGGCCCCTGAGCCCGGTGCCGCTGCCTGTTGCGGCCAGCCTACAGAGGTTGCTGCAATGCACAAAAATGCCGGGTCCAGCACCCGGATCTCTACCAGGGAGAGTCGGTAGTTCGTAAAATCCGGCCAGCGCAATCAGGGTATACCTTGATGCACTGCTGGTCCAGGCCTCACACGGGCGCTGGGTGCTTGCCTTGCTGTCACCACCCCCGACATGTCCACACCGCTATCGACCGCTGCGGCCTCCGCCCTGGAGCCTGCAGCTTCCGCCTCCGTCCCGCCGCCGGCCCTGCGCCATGGCCGCTTCGAGGATGCCCAGGCCCTGTTCACGGGCTCGCTGTTCGTTTCCATCACCATGATGCTGTTCGCCCAGGCCGGCCTGCTCACGGGCAGCACGGCGGGCATCGCATTCCTGCTGCACTATGTGACGGGGCTGCCGTTCGGCGCCATCTTCTTCGTGATCAACCTGCCGTTCTACTGGTTCGCCTGGAAGCGCATGGGGGCGGAGTTCACGGTCAAGACCTTTGTGTCCGTGGCCATGCTGGCGCTGATGGCCGACGTGGGGCCGCGCTTCATCCATATCGATTACCTGAACCCGCTGTATGCGGCCGTCGCGGGCGGCCTGCTCATGGGCTCGGGCTGCCTGTTCCTGGCGCGCCACCATTCCAGCCTGGGCGGAGCCACCATCGTCTCGCTCTATCTGCAGGACCGTTACGGCATCCGCGCGGGCAAGGTGCAGATGATGATCGACTGCACCGTGGTGCTGCTGGCGCTGTGGATCGTGCCTTTCGAGCGCGTGGCCTACTCGGTGCTGGCTGCCGTGATCATGAGCATGTTCCTCTGGATCAGCCACAGGCCCGGGCGCTACCAGGGCAATTGAGTTGCGATCTCCAGCGACCTGGAGAAACGGGCGCAGGCCTGCTCAGGGCGAATCCGGCGCGTACTCTGCCGGGTCGCGCGCATTGCTGGCCCCTGGTCCGGGCCGGTAGGGATGGTTGGGGTCGCTTTCCCGGTATCTGATGCTCACGCCGCTGTTGTCGGCTTTGTCGTCCGTCACGGCGTCATAGGCCTTGCCCACGCCTTTGCCCACCAGCTTGGCCGTGCCCACGGCCGCATCGGCCGCCACGCCCACGGCCGTGGCCGTGACGCTGACGGCCGCAGCGCCCACGCTCACCACGGTGCAGCCCGAAAGCGCACAACACAAAAAAGCCCCTGCCAGCCATGGCTTGCAGATGCTTGATCCATCCCTGTCCTGCAGGAGGGACACCAAGCAAGGGCCGCCCCGCAGCGAGGGTGTCGTCCCCCTATGGGGGAAGGCGCGAAGCGACTCAGGGGGCATCAATGGATTCTCATGCCCGGTGTGGCGCCGGGGAAGGGCTCCAGCACATAGATGCCGGGCTGGGCTTTCTCGTCGGCGTGGCTGGCGGCCAGCACCATGCCTTCGGAAATGCCGAACTTCATCTTGCGCGGCGCGAGGTTGGCCACCATCACGGTGAGCTTGCCCTGCAGCTGCTCGGGCTGGTACATGCTGCTGATGCCGCTGAACACATTGCGTGTCCTGGGCTGGCCGCTCTCGTCCTTTTCACCCACATCCAGCGTCAGCTGCAGCAGCTTGGTCGAACCTTCCACGGCCTTGCACTCCAGAATTCTGGCGATGCGCAGGTCCACCTTGGCAAAGTCCTCGATGCCGATGGTCTCGGCCAGGGGTTCGCCGCCGGGGGCATGGGGGTCGATCGCGGGCTCGGCTTTTTTCGCTGCCTTCTTGTCGGCCTTGGCGGGCTCGGCCGCAGCTGCGGCCTGGCCGGCGGGCGCTTCGAACAGGGCTTCGAGCTGCTTGGGGTCGACGCGCTGCATCAGGTGCTTGTATTCGCCGATCTGGTGGTCCTGGCCCAGGGGTTGGTCCACGTCGGCAAAGCTTTCGGGCGGCACGATGAGGAAGTTCGCCACTTCGGCGGCCACGCCGGGCAGGATGGGCTTGAGGTAGATGGTCAGGATGCGGAAGGCTTCGATGCAGGTGGAGCACACATCCTGCAGGCGCGCCTCCATGCCTTCCTTCTTGGCCAGTTCCCAGGGCTTGTTGGCGTCCACATAGCTGTTGACCTTGTCGCACAGCAGCATGATCTCGCGCGCGGCGCGGGCCGTGTCGCGGGCCTCGTAGGCTGCCACGATGGCGTCCTTTTGCTCGCGCAGCTGGGCCAGCAGGGCCTGGCCGTCCTCGCTGACGGCGCCCAGCCTGCCGCCGAAGCGCTTGGCGATGAAGCCCGCGGCGCGGCTGGCGATGTTCACGTACTTGCCGATCAGGTCGGAGTTGACGCGCAGCATGAAGTCTTCGGGGTTGAAGTCGATGTCTTCGTTCCTGCCGTTGAGCTTGGCGCCCAGGTAGTAGCGCAGCCACTCGGGGTTCATGTTCAGCGCCAGGTACTTGAGCGGGTCCAGGCCCGTGCCGCGGCTCTTGCTCATCTTCTCGCCGTTGTTCACCGTCATGAAGCCGTGCACGCAGATGCGGGTCGGCGTCTTGCGGCCGCTGAACTTGAGCATGGCGGGCCAGAACAGCGTGTGGAAGGTGATGATGTCCTTGCCGATGAAGTGGTACTGCTCCAGGGCCGGGTCGGCCATGTAGGCGTCGAAGTCCTCGCCGCGCCGGTTCAGCAGGTTCTTGAGCGAGGCCAGGTAGCCCACGGGCGCATCCAGCCAGACGTAGAAGTACTTGCCCGGCGCGTCGGGAATCTCGATGCCGAAGTAGGGCGCATCGCGCGAGATGTCCCAGTCGTCCAGGCCTTCGCTGGTGCTGCCGTCGGGATTGGTGCGCACGCCGAACCATTCCTTGATCTTGGCGGCCACTTCGGGCTGCACGTGCTGGCCGTTCTGCGTCCACTCGGTCAGGAACTCCACGGCGCGCGGGTCCGAGAGCTTGAAGAAGAAGTGCTCCGAGGTCTTGATGACGGGCTTGGCGCCCGACAGGGCCGAGTACGGGTTGATCAGGTCGGTGGGCGCGTAGACCGAGCTGCAGACCTCGCAGTTGTCGCCGTACTGGTCCTTGGCGTGGCAGCGCGGGCATTCGCCCTTGATGAAGCGGTCGGGCAGGAACATGTTCTTCTCGGGGTCGAAGAACTGCTCGATGGTGCGCGTCTCGATGAAGCCGGCCTTCTTGAGGTCCAGGTAGATCTGTCTGGACAGCTCGTGGTTCTCGGGGCTGTCGGTGTTGCTCCAGTTGTCGAAGGCGATGTGGAAGCCGTCGAGGTACTGCTTGCGGCCCGCGGCGATGTCGGCCACGAACTGCTGGGGCGTCTTGCCAGCCTTCTCGGCCGCGATCATGATGGGCGCGCCGTGGGCATCGTCGGCGCCCACGAAGTTGACCGCATTGCCCTGCATTCGCTGCGCACGCACCCAGGTGTCGGCCTGGATGTATTCCATGATGTGGCCGATGTGGAAGTTGCCGTTGGCATACGGCAGGGCGGTGGTGACGAAGATTTTGCGTGCGGTCATGGGAAAAACTGCTTTCACGGTGAACCCGGCATTTTAGAAGCGCGCGCCGCAGGCCGCCGGCTGCCGGGTCTTGTCAGGGGCGGCGCGGCTGTCGGCCTCCGCGGGATGCTCCTGAAAAAGAAGCTGCCCGCGCGTGATCTGGTTGAAGATCAATGAATATCCATGCCCAATCCAATGGACGGAAGGCGCTAGGTGCTCCTGATTGGGTAGCGTGGCTCATTCGTCCGGTGCCGGGGCCGCCGGGACATGCCGGGGCCCGGGCCAGCCCAGGAACTCGGCGATCTCGCCGCTGCGCGCCAGCGCGTCGCGCCGCCCCAGCGCCAGCAGCTCGCGCGTGTAGCTTTGCTCGAACAGAAGATAGCTGGCCAGCGCGCCGTCGCGCATGGCGTCGCCCGCGTGGCTGCGCACGCCCAGCGTGCTCAGCAGCGCGCGCACCGACAGCGGCAGCTGGTCGATATGGCGCGTGGCAATGTCGTCCACGGGTTCGGACGGCGTGATGCTCAGCACCTCGATGGGGCGCAGCTGGCTGTGCACGCGCTCGGCCGGCGAGATCAGCGCCAGCGTCTGGTTGATGCGCTCCGCGCGCTCTATGTCCACGTTCAGCGTGTCCAGGAAGATGCTCGACAGCGCATGGCCGGCCACCTGGGCCAGCGTGGGGTAGCCGGCATCGGCCACGGGCTGCTCGCCCGGCTGGCCGCGCCGCCGGCCCGGGTCGATCACCATGATCTTCTGCGCGCCCAGGTGGATGGCCGGGGCCAGCGGCGCCGTCTGGCGCATGGAGCCGTCGCCGAAATATTCCACATGGCCGTCCAGCGGCAGGGCCACGGCCGGAAAGAGAAAGGGCAGGGCGGCCGAGGCCAGCAGGTGCTCGCGGCCCAGCTGGGCCGGCACGGCCCGGCGCTGGTTGCGCACCCAGGGACTGAGCGCCTGCCGGGTCTGGAAGAAGGTGACGTGCTGGCCGCTGCTGTAGCTCGAGGCCGTGATGGCCAGCGCATGCAGATGGCCGTCGACCACGAGCTGGGGCAGGCGCTCGAACGGCATGAGATCGCTGGCCAGCAGCTTTTCCAGCGGCGTGTTGTCCAGCAGCGAGCGCGGCCGCGTCATGCCCCAGCGGGCCAGGGCCCAGCCCAGCGACAGCAGGGTGAGCCAGCGTGCGCCGCTGCGCAGCACGCTCAGGGAGTCGGCACGGTAGATGTCCTCGGTGTGCATGTTGCGCCAGACATGGGCCATGCGCCGCACGGCGCTGTCGAAGTGGTCGCAGTGGCAGGCCAGGGCCGTCACGTTGATGGCGCCCGCCGAGGTGCCGGTCAGCACGGGAAAGGGGTTGGGGCCGTGGCGCAGGCCGCAGTCGCGGCGGATTTCGGCGATCGCCTCGAGCACGCCGACCTGGTAGGCGGCGCGCGCGCCGCCGCCGCTGAGCAGCAGGCCGGTGCGCGCGATCATGGAGGACGGCGCGGAGGCTTCGGCGGGGGGATTTCCCGGGACGGGCAAAGAGGGAATGCTTGCGGCCACCATGGCCGCAGTGTGCCTGCAATGGCCACCCCTGTCCTGGGGCGCTTCCCCGGGGTCAGCGCTTTGGCTTGGCGATCAGCGTCGCCAGCGCAGTGCGGTCCAGCACCATCACGCCATGCTCGGCCGCCCAGGTGGCCGCATTGCCGCCCAGGGGCTGCATGGCGACGTAGACGCTGGCGCCCGCCTGCTGGCGCCGGGCTGCCTCGGCCAGCTCGCGCAGCGGCTCCACGCCGTGGCTGGCCGCCTTCCAGCGCCTGGCGCTCACCACCAGGGCCTGGCCGTTGCGCTCCAGCAGCAGGTCGGCTCCGGCCATGTCCAGGCGCTGCACGGTATAGCCCTCGGCCTGCCAGGCCGCTTCCAGCTGGGCGCAGAAGTCGCTCCAGGACTGCTGGCGCAGCGTCTCCTCGATCTGCGCCAGGCGCGCCGGGCTGGGCGCGCGCATCTGCCTGTAGAACGCCATGCAGCCCACGATGAAGAACGGGAAGGCGCCCAGGGCGGCGAACGGCGAGATGTCCTTGGGAAATACGGCCAGCGACACCAGCGCCACGGCGGCGCAGATCGCAAAGCTGATCCACCAGCGCGAGCGCAGCAGGATTGCAAACAAGGAGTTTTCGGCCATCTTCAGTTTCACGGACTGTCTCTCTATCGGTATCTGTGGGGCGGCGCCGGCGGGGCGCAAGGCAAGCCCGCATTGTCTCTCGGGCGGCGGCGCATGGCCGCGATCCCTGTGCGCGGCGGCGGAGATCGCCGGCACGCACTAGGGTTGGAAGCGTTCGCTAGACTATCCCTCATCCGAGAAATCACCAGAACAATCCTCCACAAGCAATGGCAGTTACTGAACAAGCGCTCCTGGCCGCACTCTCCGGCGTGCTCGATCCGCATACGGGCAAGGACTTCGTGAGCACGCGCGCCGTGCGCAATCTGCAGATCGCCGGCGGCGATGTGTCCTTCGAGGTGGAAATGGGCTATCCGGCCCGGAGCCTGCAGCCCGCGCTGCGCAGCCAGTTCATCGCGGCGGCCAGGACGGTCGAAGGCGTGGGCAATGTCTCCGTCAACATCGCCACCAAGGTCGCGGCCCATGCGGTGCAGCGCGGCGTGCAGCTGCTGCCGGGCGTGAAGAACATCATCGCCATCTCCTCGGGCAAGGGCGGGGTGGGCAAGAGCACGACCACGGCCAACCTCGCGCTGGCGCTGGCCGCCGAGGGCGCGCGCGTGGGCATCCTGGATGCCGACATCTACGGCCCCAGCCAGCCCATGATGATGGGCGTCTCCGGCAAGCCCGAGAGCACGGATGGCAAGACCATGGAGCCGCTCGAGAACCACGGCGTGCAGGTCATGTCCATCGGCCTGCTCGTCAACAACGACCAGGCCATGATATGGCGCGGCCCCATGGCCACGCAGGCGCTGGAGCAGATGCTGCGCCAGACCAACTGGAAGGACCTGGACTATCTGCTGGTGGACATGCCGCCCGGCACCGGGGACATCCAGCTGACCCTGGCCCAGCGCGTGCCCATGACGGGCGCCGTGGTCGTGACCACGCCGCAGGACATCGCGCTGATCGACGCCAAGAAGGGCGTACAGATGTTCGAGAAGGTGGGCGTGCCCATCCTGGGCCTGGTGGAGAACATGGCGGCCCATGTCTGCACCCAGTGCGGCCATGTGGAGCACATCTTCGGCGCCGACGGCGGCAAGAGGATGGCGGCCGAGCAGCACATCGACTACCTGGGCGCGCTGCCCCTGTCGCTGCAGATCCGCCTGCAGGCCGACAGCGGCAGACCCACGGTGGTGGCCGAGCCCGACAGCGAGGCTGCCCAGGTCTACAAGAAGGTGGCACGCGACCTGGCCGTGAAGGTGGCCCTCAAGGCGAAGGACTTCACGAGCAAGTTTCCGACCATCACGGTGAGCCAGGGCACCTGAGCCCGGCGGCCCGCCCCTTGGCCTCTTGAAGAACAACGCCCGCTATCTGCGGGCGTTGCCGCATCTAGCCGAAGCGCTTTTTCTTGGCCATCTCGCGCGCCAGCGCCACAAAGCCGGCCGCGGCCGGCGACAGGCGCTCCAGGCTGCGCACGGCCAGGCCCGTGACGCGGCGCTGGCGCGGCGAGAGGCTGCGGTAGACCATGCCGGCCGGCGGCTCTGCGGGTACGGCCAGCCGCGCGGCGATCGCGGTCGCCTGCCCCTGGGCCACGAAGCCCAGCATCGAGGACATCTGCTCGAAGTGGTAGATCGCATCGGGCTGGGCGCCGGCTTCGGCCAGGAAGCGGTCGATCTGCACGCCCGAGCCGGCCGAGGTGCGGATGAAGGACTCGCCCTGCAGGTCCGCGGCGCGGATGCTGCGCTGGCCCGCAAGCCGGTGTGCGGCCGGCAGCAGGGCCACCAGCTCGTCCTCGACCAGGGGGATGGTCTCGAAGCGCTCGTCGGGCAGCACCACGAAGCCGATTTCCACGCGCCGCTCCAGCAGCCACTTGACCACGGTGTCGTCGTTCTGCTCGTCCACCTGGACTTGCACGGCCGGCTGGCGGCGCCGATATTCGGCAAGCAGCTGCGGCAGCAGCCGCAAGGAAGAGGTCGCGCCGAACGAGGCCACGCGCAGCGTGCCGCGCGCCATGCCGCGCTCGGCATCGGCTTCCTGGCGCAGCGCCTCTTTCTGCTGCAGGATGTCGTTGGCGCGCTGCAGCAGGCGCGTGCCCGCATCGGTCAGCGAGGAGCTGGGGCCTTCGCGCCGCACCAGCTGGACCTGAAGCTCTCCCTCCAGCGCGCGCATGGCGTGGCTGACGGCGCTCTGGGTAATGCCCAGCAGCGCGGCCGCACGTGAAAAACTGCCGGCGCGCGCCAGCGCCGCGAACACTTCGAGTTGGGTGAATGTCATGAATGTTTGCTCATTTGTCTATGAGGCTGCATGAAGACATAGTACGCGCCATGATGACCCGTGATTCCTTTGGCCCGCACCTGCGGCTTGTCGGCATGGCCCTGCTCTGGGGCGCTTCCTGGCCCGCGGGCCGCGTGATCGCCCAGAACATGCCGCCGCTGGCTGCGGCCAGCCTGCGCTTTGTGCTTGCCGTCATGGTGCTGCTGCCCTGGATGTACTGCGCCGGCGGCTTTGCCGGCCTCAAGGGCTGGAGCGCGAGGCGCTGGCTGGGCATGGCAGCCGCCGGCGCCACCGGCGTGTTCGGCTATGCCTCGTTCTTCCTGCTGGGCCTGCAGCATGTGCCGGCCGGCAAGGCGGCGCTGGTCATCACGCTCAATCCCGTGGTCACGCTGCTGCTGGCCGTGTGGCTGTTTCGGGAGCGCATCAATCGCGTCATCGCCTCGGGCATGCTGCTGGCGGCGCTGGGGGCCGTGGTCGTCATCTCGCACGGCCGGCCGCTGGAGATCCTGCAAGGTGCCGTGGGCACCGGCGAGGCGCTGATCCTGGGCTGCGTGGCCTGCTGGGTGTCGTACACGCTGATCGGCCGCTGGCTGCTCACGGGCGTGGATGCGCTTTCGGCCACGGCCGTCACGTCCACCGTGGGCGCCGTGCTGCTGCTGGCCGCCAGCCTGGTCGTGGAAGGGTCTGCGGGCCTTGCCGCCGCCCTTCACGGCACCTGGCAGGCCTGGATGGCCCTGCTATTCCTGGCCTTTGGCGCCACGGCCCTGGCCTATGCCTGGTATTTCGACGGCGTCAAGGCCCTGGGCGCGGGCGCGGCCTCGGGCTATATCACGCTGGTGCCGGTGATCGGCGTGGTGTTCTCTGCCCTGCTGCTGGGCGAGGAGATCGATGCCTCCATGCTGGTGGGCGGCGCCATGGCCGTGGCCGGCACGGTGGTCATGAACTGGGGGCGCAGGCCGGCAGCAGCGGCCCTGTCCACGAGGCGGGTGGCGGGTTAACTCCCTCGCTGCCGCAAAGCGCGCGTATCCGCCTGCCCGGGCATGGGCGCATGCGCCATGGGCAGGAACACGACCGCGCCCAGGCTCACAGACCTGCTGGCCATCTGAGCGCTTGCATATGCGCCTGGCGCGGACCGGTGGGGCCGCCTAGGCGCGCGTCACGGAGGCGAGCACGCCCGCGCAGGCGTCTTCCACCAGGTCGAGCACATGCTCGAAGCCCTGGACGCCCCCGTAGTAGGGATCGGGCACTTCGCGGTCGGTATGGGTGCGGCAGAAATCGGTCAGGCGGCGCAGGCGCGTCAGCCGCTCGGCGGGGCACAGGCGGCGGGCGGCGGCCTCGTTGGCGCCATCCATGACCAGTACCAGATCGAAATCGTCGAAGTCGCTGGCCTGCAGCTGGCGCGCGCGCTGCGGGCTCAGGTCGTAGCCGCGTTTTCGGGCATGGGCCTGGCTGCGCGCATCGGGCGCTTCGCCCACGTGGTAGCCATGGGTGCCGGCGGAGTCCACGGCGATGCGGTCGGACAGGCCGGCATCGGCCACCATTTTCTCGAGCACGCCATGGGCCGTGGGGCTGCGGCAGATGTTCCCCGTGCAGACCATGAGCACGCGAAACGGACGGCCGGCAGTCATGGCTGGCCCTCTTGCTCGCGGGCCTTGAGATGGGCAGCCAGCTGAGCCTCCAGTCCACCGATCTGCAGCTGCAGCTGGCGCAGGCTGCTTTGCATGGTCAGGCCCAGCAGGCGGCGCATGGCTTCGAAGAACAGCACCATGAACAGCACGACCGGCAGAACGCCCCAGCGCAGCCACGGCGATGCATGGTTGGCCCAGGCCACGATGCAGACCGCCACGGCCATGGCGACGGCCAGGTAGTTCCACTTTCTGGAGCGCTGCATCTTCAGCGCGTATTGCTGTGCGGTGTTTTCGAGTTGCTGGCCCGTGGCCTGGAGCCTGGCCAGCGATGCCTGGACTTCTTCCAGGCTTTGGGGGATGGGTGCGTTGTCGGAAGGCATGGAGCCATTGTAGGAAGTGCGGGTCACCTCCAGGCTCCATGCCTTAGAACGTGTTGACGATCTCCTCGCGCCGCGACAGCGGCCTTGCGGGATGGGATGCTAGGGGGCGGCCCCCCGCGCCCAATACCGCAGCAATAGCCGTGCTATTGCGAGGATTGGCGCGGCCGGCTAGGCAACGACGCAGACCGCCCCTGACCCGGGCGGCCGCAAAGCCGATGTCCCTAAGGGTTGGAGCGCAATCGGGCGATTTCTTCGCGCTGTCTCTGGCCTGCACCCCGGTGCAAGCAAGAGACAACGCTTCGAACTCATCCCGATTGCGCTCCAACGCGGCTGCGTAGAGATCGTAAATACGTTCTTGGTCGATTGCGGTGCTCAATCTGCCGAGATATGGGCGTTCTTGACGATTTCCGCGTAGCGCGCCTGCTCCTTGCGCACGAAGGCGCCGAAGTCCGCCGCGCTGCCGCTGGCCGCCACGGCGCCCTGCTCGGCGAGCTTGGCCTTGATATCGGGCGCGGCGAGCACGGCATTGAGTTCCTGGTTGAGCCGGGCGACGATGGGCGCGGGCGTACGGGCCGGCGCGAAGATGCCGGACCAGGACACCATCTGGTAGCCCTTGAGCGCCGGGGTCTCGCCGACGGTGGGCACCTGGGGCAACTCGGGCAGACGCTTGTCCGAAGTCACGGCCAGGGCCTTGAGCTTGCCGGACTGGATCTGCGGAATGGCTGTCACGCTGATCAGCATGGCCAGGTCCACCTGGCCGCCGACCACGTCGGTCACGATCTGGCCGCCGCCGCGGTAGGGCACGTGGACCAACTGCATCTTGGCGCGTTCGCTCAGCCGCTCGGTCGCCAGGTGCAGGATGGTGCCTATGCCCGAGGTGGCATAGCTGATCTTGCCGGGCTGCTGCTGGGCCAGCCTGGCCAGTTCGTCGAGGTTGCCGGCCGGCAGGCTGCTGCGGGCCACCAGCACCATGGGCGCCGTGTTGACCATGGCCACGGGCGCCAGGTCCTTGAGCGCGTCGTAGCGCACGGCGGCCGGGTTGACGAGCTTGGCGATGGCGATGGGACTGTCCGCGCCCATGACCAGGGTGTAGCCGTCGGCGGCCGCATGCACGCCCTTGTTGACGCCGATGGCGCCGCCGGCGCCGGCCACGTTGTCGATGACCACGGACTGGTGCAGGCGCTCGCCGAGCTTCTGTGCGACCAGGCGGGCCGTCACGTCCACGCTGCCGCCGGCGCTGAAGGGCACGATCAGCGTGATGGGCCGCGCCGCGGGCCAGGCGGGATCGGCGGCATGGCCGGCGCCGGCACACAGCGCAAGGCTGCAGAAGAAGGCGGCGAGTGGGAAGGATTTCTTGAACTGGAACATGGTCAGGCCTGTGCGGTGGAAAGATGGGTGGCGCGCTGCGCGTCGAACTCGGCGCTCCACTGGCGGCGCAGTTCGGCTTGCTCGGCAGGGGTGATCCAGGCGGCGTCTATGCCGTTGAGCATGAAGCCCTTGAGATCGTCAATGGAAAAACCGAAGTCGCAGACCATCTTGCTCCAGGCGCCCGTGGGATCGACATGGTGCAGCGTGGGGTCGTCGGTATTGGGATGCACGCGCAGGCCCAGGCCCGGCATCTGGCGGATCGGGTGGTCCAGCGCCCAGCGCTCGGGCGGGAGCGTGCGCAGATAGTAGGAATTGGTGGGCACCACCGTGAACACGATGCCCCTGTCGGCGCAGCGCCGGGCCAGCTCCGGGTTGTCCACCACGGTGTAGCCGTGGTCGATGCGGTCCACCTGGAGCACGTCCAGCGCGGTCTGGAGATTGTTCCAGGGCAGGCCGAATTCGCTGGCGTGGGCCGTGGTCTTGAGGCCGCTCCGGCGGGCCAGCGCATAGGCGTCCACGAACAGCTCGGGCGGGCGCTCGTTCTCGCGGTAGTCGATGCCTATGCCGGGCACCTCGTCATGGCGGTGGGCGAGCATCCATTCGACCATCTCGACGGCGGCCGCGGCCGGTGCCTCGCGGTCGATGGACGGCACCAGGCGCCCGCGTATGCCGCAGTCCTTGAGCGCATCGGCCGCGCCGGCCAGGATGGCGGCCTGGGCGGTCTCGTAGCGCATGCCCGAGCACTGCACCGTGCCCGTGGGGTTCCAGAAGAACTCGGCATAGCGCACGTTGTGCGCGGCCGCGTCCTGCAGGTATTCGTAGGTGATGCGGTGCAGGTCGTCGCTCGAGCGCAGCAGCCACTGGTCCAGGGCGCGCAGCACGCGCAGCACGCCCACGGGCTTTTCGCCACGCGTGTAGAAGGCCTCGATTTCCTCCAGCGTCAGCGGCGCCCTGGCGCGCTGCACGAGGTCGATAAAAGTGTTCTTGCGCACGGTGCCCAGCAGGTGGCAGTGCAGCTCCATCTTGGGGATGGCATGCAAAAAGGCGGACAGCTCGGGTGTGGCGCAGGTGGGGGCAGCATTCATGGCCCGCATGCTAGGCCGGCAGCAGCCATAAATAAAATGATTTAATTTGATAGGTCTATCCAGGTGATTTATGGCAAACCTGCATGTGCCCAGCCTGCGCCAGTTGCGGGCCTTCCTGGCCGTGGCGGAAAGCGGCAGCTTCAGCCAGGCGGCCCAGCAGCTGTCGTTGAGCCAGCCTGCGGTCTCGGCCAGCATCCGCGAGCTGGAGTCGCTGCTGGGCGCGCGCCTGATGGACCGCGGGCCGCATCACATGGCGCTGACCGAGGCCGGCCGCACGCTGCTGCATGAGGCGCAGTGGCTGGTGGCCAGCTTCGACCGCGGCGTGGGCCGGATGCATGCCGTGCTGGCCGGCGGCCAGCAGACCGTGCGCATTGCCTGCCTGCCTTCGGCCATGCACCTGCTGGCGCCGGCCCTGGCGCAATGGCAGCGGCAGCAGCCGCAGGTGCGAGTGGAAATCTCCGATCCCCTGCATGAGGAACTGATCGCCCAGCTGCGCGGCGGCGCCGTGGACATGGGCATCACCACCGAATTGGACATGCCGGCGGGGCTGCACACCACGCCGCTGATGGAGGACGAGCTGGTCGTGCTGCTGCCGCCGGGCCACCGCCTGGCGCAGGATGGCGGGCCGCTGCGCTGGCGCGCCTTGCGCGGCGAACGGCTGGCCCTGTTCGCGCGCGGCAGCACCTACGAACTGGCCGTGGCCACCCTGCGCCAGCAGCGCATCGCCCTGGACGAGGCCATGCGCATGCGCTACAGCGAGTCGCTGTACAGCCTGGTGCAGGCCGGCCATGCGGTGGGCGTGATCTCGCGCCTCTACACCCAGGGCGTGGCCACGCCCGCGCTGCAGGTGCGGCGCCTCACGGCGCCCGTGATCGGCCGGCGCCTGGCCCTGATGGTCAATGGCGAGCCCGGGCAGCAGCGGCCGCCGGTGGCCGCCTGCCGGGCCTTTCTATGCGAGCGCCTGGGCGCCCAGGCGCAGCCATAGCTTGGGGAGGGCGGAGACCAGCAGGGCCAGGCCCGAGAAGGTCAGCAGGCCCAGCACGATCTGGCGAAAGCGCATGTCGCTGATGCCGATGTAGACGCGCGTGCCGATGAAGCTCGGGATCAGCATGGCCGGCAGCACGGTGGCGAACCAGGGCCACATGGACCGGGTGACGATGCCCGAGGCCAGATAGGTGCCCATGGTGACCAGCAGCATGGACAGGTTGAAGTTCTGGATGATGGCGCGCTGCACGTCGCGCTCATAGCCGCGCAGCGTGCACCACAGCGTGGGCAGGGTGCCGGTGAAGCCGCCGATGCCGCCCATGATGCCGCCGGCCAGCCCGACCGCGCCGTCGGCCAGCCGCCCGTCGGCCGCGAGCCGGGGCAGGCGCTGCGACAGCAGCATGGCCGGGCACCACAGCACCAGCAGCAGCCCCAGGACGAGGCGGAACCAGTCCATGTCCAGGCGCGGCAGCAGCGACACGCCCAGCGGAATGCCGGCCAGGCCGCCGAGCAGAAAGGGCGCCAGCTGCCGCCAGTCGAAGCCGCGGCGCACGGAAAAGGCCGCGACCAGCTGGCCCGTGAGCGCACCGAACACGGCCAGCGTGGCGGCCAGCCGGGGCTCCAGCACCCAGGCCCAGAACGACATGGCCACCATGCCGAAGGCAAAGCCCGACAACCCCTGCACGAATCCCGCGACGGCGGCGCCCAGGGCGACAACGATGAATATTTCCATGGCCTTCCTCTTTCCCGCATTGTGTGCGGATTCCGCGCAACCGCCGGGGCAAGCGCGCCTCGGTTATCGTGCGGGGCATGCATGAATCTTCTGTCTGGACTCTGGGTTGGCGCAGCCTGTGGCGCGATGTGCGCGCGGGCGAGCTGCGCCTGCTGGCCGTGGCCGTGCTGCTGGCCGTGGCGGCGCTGACCTCGGTGGGCTTTTTTGCCGACCGCCTGCAGGGCGGCCTGCAGCGCGATGCGCGCCAGCTGCTGGGCGGCGACGTGGTGGTGGTCAGCGACAATCCGGCACCCGCCATCTTTGGCGAGCATGCCCGCGCGCAGGGCATGCAGACCGTGGCTTCGGCCAGCTTTCCGACCATGGCGCGGGCCGATCAGGCCAGGGGTGGTGCCAGCCAGCTGGTGGCGCTCAAAAGCGTGGAGCCCGGCTATCCGCTGCGCGGCGTGCTGCATCTGAACCAGGGACCGGGCCAGCCGGATCTGGAGGTCAGGGCGATTCCCGAAAGCGGCCACGCCTGGGTCGATGCCGCGCTGCTGGAGGCGCTGGGCCTGAAGCTCGGCGATGAGCTGCTGCTGGGCGATGCGCGCTTTCGCCTCTCCCACGTCATCGCCATGGAGCCCGACCGCGGGGCGGGCTTCATGAGCTTTGCGCCGCGCGTGATGATCAGCGGCGCTGACCTGCCCGCCACGCGCCTGGTGCAGCCGGCCAGCCGCATCACCTACCGCCTGGCCGTGGCCGCAGCGCCCGAAGCGGGCCGAGCGGGAGAGCTGGCCGCGCAGCGCTATCTGGCCTGGGCCCAGGAGCAGGCCAGGGCCGGGCACGGCCTGCGCATAGAGTCGCTGGAAAGCGGCCGCCCCGAGATGCGCCAGACGCTGGACCGTGCCGAGAAATTCCTGAGCCTGGTGGCGCTGCTGGCCGCGCTGCTGTCGGCCGTGGCCGTGGCGCTGGCCGCGCGCGGCTTTGCCAACAGCCATCTCGATGCCTCGGCCATGCTGCGCGTGCTCGGCCAGAGCCAGCGGCGCATTGCCGGCGCGTATGCGGTGGAGTTCGTGCTGGCGGGACTGGCGGCCAGTGCCGCCGGCGTGCTGCTGGGCTGGGCCATCCACCATGTGTTCGTGCTGATGGTGGCGGGTCTGGTGCAGACAAGCCTGCCGGCCGCCGGCATCTGGCCCGCGCTCATGGGGCTGGGCATGGGCATGACCCTGCTGCTGGCCTTCGGGCTGCCGCCGGTGCTGCAGCTGGCCCAGGTGCCGCCGCTGCGCGTGATGCGGCGCGACCTGGGCAGCCTCAAGCCGGCGTCGCTGTCGGTGCTGGTGGTGGGCGTGGCCGGCTTCGCGGGCCTGCTCATGGCCGTGAGCCGCGATCGGCAGCTGGGCCTGATCGCCGTGGGCGGCTTTGCCGCCGCCGTGCTGCTGTTTGCGGCACTGGCCTGGCTGGCCGTCGGGCTGCTGCGGCGGCTGGTCAACGAGGCCACTGCGCCGCGCTGGCTGGTGCTGGCCACGCGCCAGGTCTCGGCGCGGCCGGCCTATGCCGTGGTGCAGGTCAGCAGCCTGGCCGTGGGCCTGCTGGCCCTGGTGCTGCTGGTGCTGCTGCGCACCGACCTGATTGCCAGCTGGCGCCAGGCCACGCCGGCCAATGCGCCCAACCGCTTCGTGATCAATGTGCAGCCCGACCAGGCCAGTGACTTCCAGGCCGCGCTGGCCCGTGCCGGCGTGCGCAGCTACGACTGGTATCCGATGATCCGCGGGCGGCTGGTGGCCGTCAACGGCCGCGAGGTCTCGCCCGACGACTACGCCGAGGACCGGGCCAAGCGGCTGGTGGACCGGGAGTTCAATCTATCGACGACCACGGTGGCGCCTGAGCACAACCAGATCGTGGCCGGGCGCTGGTCGCCGGGCGAGGCCGGCGCCGTCAGCGTGGAAGAGGGCATTGCCAAGACGCTGGGCCTGCACATGGGCGACGTGCTGCGCTTCGACATCGGCGGCGAGCTCAGCGAGGCACGCATCACCAGCCTGCGCAAGGTGGACTGGGGCTCCATGCGCGCCAACTTCTTCGTGATCTATCCGGTGCAGCACCTGGACAACGTGGCCGTCACCTATCTGGCGGCCTACCGGGCGCCCGAGGTGGCGGGCTTCGACAATGCGCTGGTGCGCGAGTTTCCCAACATCACCAATGTGGACCTGAGCAGCACGCTAGCCCAGGTGCAGCGCGTGATGGACCAGGTGATCCGCGCCGTGGAATTCCTGTTCGGCTTCACGCTGGCCGCGGGCCTGGTGGTGCTGTTCGCGGCCGTGACGGCCACGCGCGAGGAGCGGGCGCGCGAATACGCCATCATGCGCGCCGTGGGCGCCCGCGCCGGACTGCTGCGCCAGGTGCAGAGCGCGGAGCTGGCGGGCGTGGGCCTGATGGCCGGTTTCCTGGCCAGCTGCGTGGCGCTGGCCGTGGGCTGGGCGCTGGCGCGCTGGGTATTCGATTTCAGCTGGAACGTGCTGTGGTGGGTGCCGCTGGTCGGTGCCCTGGCCGGCGCGGTGCTGGCCTGGCTGGCCGGCTGGTGGGCGCTGCGCGAGGTGCTGCAGCGCCCGGTGATGACGACGCTGCGCCAGGCGGCGGAGTGAAGCCCGCGCGGCAGCAGATGCGTTGAAGCATTCTGAATAGCGGCCATCGCCTTTCCAGCAACAAATACAGAGTGATTCATGTCTGGATTCATTGTGGGACAGGCGGTGTCAGCTCTTCTTTTTGAAGGTCCAGCGCAAGACTCCCGCGATGCACAGCGCGGCCGTTCCCAGCCCCGCAAGGCAGATGAGCACGCGCCCGGGCAGGCCCCAGAGCTTGCCCGAATGCAGCGGATACATCCAGACCAGAAAGCGGTCGGCGCCGGTGCCGCTGGGGTAGCCGAAGCGCGCCAGCAGGCTGCCGCTGCGGCTGTCGATGAAGATCTGCTCGTAGCGCACGCGCCAGGCCGCCTCGCGCAGGCCCGGCTCCTTGAAGGCGATGCGGTACGCGCCCTGCTGCGGCAGCGGCGCCAGGTACCAGGGCTGGTAATGCCGGGCCTCGGCGGGCAGCAGGCTTTGCGCCTGCTCCAGGGCCTGGGCGGCGGACAGCTGCGCGCCGGCCGGCAGCCGGCCATCGGCTTGCCGCCCATCGCGCTGCGGCAGCCGGGCGAGCGGGTGGGGCGTGATGTGGCCGAAAAGGCTGACCACAGGCTTGAAGACCTCGTTGCCCAGGTTCAGGTAGATGCCGGTCAGCGCGCTGCACAGGGCCAGGGGCAGCAGCCACAGGCCGAGGGCGCGGTGCAGGTCGTTGACGAAGCGAAAGCGCGGGCCTTTCCACGGCATCTGCCAGGCCGGCCGCCAGCGCGCCAGGTAGGCGCGCTGGCGCGTGCCCCGCGGCAGCGCCGCCGCCCTGCCTCTTTGCCGCGCGGGCAGGGTGAGATACAGCCCCGCCAGACTCAGGCCCAGCCACGCGATGGCGGCGCCGCCCAGCAGGCGGTTGCCCAGCCGGCCCGGCAGCGTGAGCGTGCGGTGAAAGCGGTTGAGCCAGGGCATGAGATGGGCGCGGTCGCCCTGCCAGGCGCCCCACTGGCGCCGGCCCAGGATGCGGGCCGTGGCCGGATCGACGAACAGCCTGTCGAAGCTCGGCGCCGCCGCCGCCGGCCCGCCCGCCTGCGGGCGTGGCGCGACATGCACTTCGCGCGCCTCGCCCGGCGGCGTGTCCAGCGGCATCTGCGCCACGCGCACCTGCGGCTCCTGCGCTTCGATGCGGGCGATGAGCGCATCCACCGGCATGGCCTGCTGCAGGTTGCCCGTGCGAAACAGCTGCGGGTTGAGCAGCCGGTCCAGCTCGTGCTCGAAGGCGATCAGGCTGCCCGTGATCGCGCTGATGCACAACAGGCCGGCGACGGTCAGGCCGCACCAGCGGTGCAGCCGGCGAAACAGCGCCTTCACCGCGTCACCATGTGTGGGCGTAGCTGATCTTCAGCACCGCGCCGGCCGCGGGCAGGCGGCTGGTGTTGTTGTTGCTGCGCAGCAGCTGGCTGTAGAGCGGGAAGTAGTGGCGGTTGAACAGGTTCTCCACGCCGAAGGAGACGCGGTTCTTGGCATCCAGGCGCCACTGGCTGATCAGGTCCACCGTGGTGTAGCCGCTGGTGTCGTAGCGCCCGAAGCTGGTCCTGCCCTGCAGACGGTAGTCCTTGGAGGCGTAGGAGGTCAGCTGCACCCTGTGGCTCCAGCTGGCGCTGGGCCGGTACTGGGCATAGGCCGTGACCTTGAGCGGCGGTATGCGGTAGCCCGTCATGTCCTGGGCACTGGCGGCGCCCTGCAGGCGCTCGCGGCCCGCCATCCAGGTCAGGCTGGCACCGGCGCTCCAGCGGTCGTCGTCGCTGTAGTAGTCGAGGCCGCCTTCGATGCCGTGGATCTTCTCGCGCGTGCGCAGCAGCGTCAGGCCGTTGTTGAAGCTCTGCACGGCGCCCAGGTCGGACTGCGACTGGAAGACGCTCAGATTGGCCATGACGTTGGAGAACTTGCCGCGCCAGCCGATTTCGTAGGTATCGGTCTTGATGGCCTGCAGGTTGGAGTTGCCGATGTTGAAGGCCGGCGTGGCATTGCGCACCACCACGCCGATGTCGGGCAGCTCGAAGCCCTGGCTGTACGAGGCGTAGAACTCCTGGCCCTTGGCCGGCGTGTACACGGCACCCAGGTTGTAGGTCCAGGCGCTGTACCTGACCGTGCCGCCGGCCACGGACTGGGGATCGGGCACGCGCGACTGCGAAAGTGGCGTGAAGTCGTTGAAGCTGGCCTGGGCGCGGTCGTAGCGCACGCCGCCCTCGGCCGACCACCGGTCGCTGAAGCGGTGCTGCAGCTGGGCAAAGGCGCCGATGCTGCGCGTGGTCACGGGCGGCATGTAGGTCAGCCGGCCGGTCTTGCGGAACACCAGGCCGCCGCTGGCGTCGTAGGCCCGCGGATCGAACACGTCGATGGGCATGTCGGTGCGCTCATGGTTGAAGTCGGCGCCCCAGATCAGCAGGCTGCTGCGGTCCTGGCCGAACGGCGTCTTGACGGTCAGGCGGCCGCCGAACACGTTCGAGTTCTGCATGGACTGGTCCACGTTGGCGCCGCGCACGGGCACGGCGCGGGCGTCGAAGGGGGCAAAGCGCGTGTAGAAATCGCGGTAGTAGAGCTGGGCGGCCAGCGTGCTGCCCGCCAGGTCGCTGTTCTCGTAGTCCAGGCCCAGCATGGTGTTCCTGATCTGGTTCTGGTCGGCCAGCTCCAGGCCCTTGATCGGCTTTGCCGAGGCCATGCCGGGGGGCAGCCGGGCCACCGAAGGGTCGGAGGCATAGGACGTGTCCTGGCTGGCGTTGTAGTGGCTGGCCGACAGCTGCAGGCGCTGGCGCGCATCGAGCTTGAAGCCGACCTTGGCCGAGGCGTTGTAGATGCTGGAGTCGAACAGGTCGCCCTGGCTGGGCTCGGGCGCGATGCGTGCGCCCCGTGCATCGTAGGAGCCGCCGTTGTGGCGGGCGCCCAGGCTCACCGAGTAGTCCACGCTCTCGTTGCCGCCGGACAGGTAGTGCTGCACTTCCGCGCCCAGGCCGGCCGCGCGCGGGCGCGACAGCGGGGCGGTGCCGGTGACCACGGTCTCGGCCTGCACTTCGCCGCTGGGGCGCTTGGTGCGGATGGAGATGATGCCGCCGGCCGCGCCGCTGCCATAGATGGCGCTGCTGCCGCGCAGCACCTCGATCTGCTCGATGTCCGCAGGGTTGATGTTGGCCAGGTTCCTGGAGGAGTCGCGGTTGGTGTTCAGCGGCACGCCGTCGACGAGGATGAGCATGTTGCGCCCGCGCAGCGTCTGGCCATAGTCGGTGATGGTGTGGCTGGAATCGGCCATGCCGGGCACGGCCTTGCTCAGCACGGTGGCCAGGCTGTCCGAGCCCTGCCTGAGCTGCTGCACCTCCTCGCCTTCGAGCACCGTGACCTGGCGCGTGGGGGCCACCAGGTTGTTCTGGGTGCGGGCCGTGACGGTGACGGCCGCCAGCTCGGCGCCATCGCCTGCCCGCGTATCCCCGCCAGAACCGGCACCTGCGCCCACGCCGGCGGCGGCCTGGAGCGTCGCGGCCTGCGCACCGGCCTGCGCGGCTTCCAGCACATAGTTGCCGGGGCCGGCCTGGCGCGCCCTGAGCCCCGTGCCCTGCAGCAGGCCGGCCAAGCCGCCGTCAACGGAAAAGCGCCCGGACAGGCCCTGGGTGCGCAGCGAGCCCAGCCGGTCGGGGTCCAGGCTCAGATTGATGCCGGCCTGCGTGGCAAAGGCCATCAGCGCCGGACCCAGCGGGCCGGGCGGAATCTGGAACGACGTGGAGGCGTGAGCCTGGGCCGGCACGGGCTCCCCCGCCTGCGCCGCGCCCAGCTGCAGGCCCAGCGCGGCGCCGCCGATGAGGGCCGTCATGGCGGCCTGCGCCACCCGCCGCCGTGGCGGCAGGACGGAAGGGGCGCAGGGCAGGGAGCCGGGGGAGGAAAGGCGGATTGCGGGCATAGGTTCGATCCTGGTCGCTGTTAAATGAAAGGCTTCACTGCACATGACAGGCGAGCCGCAAAAACCGGACAGCGGAGGACAAAAAAAATCTGCAGTCGGGCCGCCTAGGCCAAAACGGAGAAGCCGTACAGGCCCCCTGGGGACGTAGCGCCACCGCACGCAGCGTGACAAACCTGGCCTTGGACATGTTTTGCCGCCGGGCCGCCCCAAGGCAAAACGGCGAAGCCGTACAGGCCCCCTCGGGGGGCAGCGCCGCCGCACGCAGTGCGGCAAGCGTGGGGGCTATTCCCCCGTCACAGTCACCCAATAGCGCGTGCGGCTGCGCACGTTCACCGGCAGGGTCTGGGCCAGCAGCTCCAGAATGCGGTCCGTGTCCCGCAGCTGGAAGGCGCCCGAGACGCGCAGCTCGGCCACCTGCGGATCGCACAGCAGCAACCCCTCGCGGTAGCGGCCCACCTCGGCCAGGAAGTCCTGCAGCCGCATGCGCTCGGCATACAGCATGCCGTGGGTCCAGGCGTCGGGCGCGGCGGCGAGGGGGGAGGGCGTGGCGGCCGTGCGCGCATCGAACGCCAGCTGCTGGCCGGCCTGCACGATGACGGAGCTGCCCGAGCGTGCCGGCGTGACTCGCACCGCGCCCTCCAGCACGGCAAGCCTGGTCCTGCCCTGCTGCCTGCGCACGATGAACCGCGTACCCAGGGCCTGCATGCGGCCTTCCTCGGTCTCGACCACGAAGGCCCGGGCGGCGTATGCGGGCGTGTGCGCGGTTTCGACCAGGATTTCCCCGGCATGCTGGCCCACCCGCCGGGCCTGGGCGTCGAAGCGGACGCTGATGGCCGAATCGGTGTTCAGAAGAACCCGGCTGCTGTCGGCCAGGGTGATGGAGCGGCTCTCGCCCCTGGCGGTGCGGTAGTCGGCGCTCCAGACCTGCCAGGGCAGGTGGCGCCAGCCCAGCCAGCCGAGCGCGGGAGTGGCCAGCAACAGCGCGGCGTGGCGCAAGGCCTGGCGGCGTTTGCTGCGCCGGCGCGGACGGTTGAGCACCGCCATGCCCAGGGCAGGGGGCAGGCTGCCCAGGCGTTCCTGCAACTGTTCGGCGCACAGCCACACCTGCTCGTGCGCGGGGCTGCGGCTGCGCCAGCGCGCCAGCTCCTGCCGCTCGGCGGCGCTGAAGCTGGAGGAATGGCTTCGGGCCAGCCAGTGCGCGGCCTCGTCAAGCAGGCGGGCGTCCACGGGCCCCATGCTCATGCCTCCAGCATGGCGCGCAGGCACTGCCGGAAGCCCTGGGCCATGTAGCGCGTCACGGTGCGCACGCTCAGTTCCATCTGCGCCGCGATGTCTTCATAGGACAGGCCTTCGAGCTGGGACAGCAGAAAGGCGGTGCGGACCGGAGGCGGCAGCTCGTCGAGCAGGGCGTCCAGCTCCTCCAGGGTTTCCAGCAGCATGGCGCGCGCCTCGGGGGAAGGAGCCGTGGGCTCGGGCAGCAGCTGAAGCGAGGCTAGGTAGGCCTGCTCCAGCGAATGGCGCTCCAGGTGGTTGATGAGCAGCCGCTTGGCCACCATGGTCAGGTAGGCGCGGGGCTCGCGCAGGTCCTGCAGGGCCTGGGCCCGGGTTGCCGTGCACAGGCGGGCGAAGGTGTCCTGCGCGATGTCGGCCGCATCGCAGCGGTTGCCCAGCTTGCGCTGCAGCCATGCCACCAGCCAGGGGTTGTGCTGCAGGTACATGCTGCCCAGCGTCTGGCGGCTGTCACTATCGGCGGGTATGGACACGGGAAAATCGGTTGGCGTCAAAGATGGCCGGATTCTACATAAATGATATTTATTCTCATTATTGATATGCCATGCTCCGGCCATCCGGCTATTGCCTTGCGGCAACGCAGGCCAAGCCGGTCGGGGGACAATGCCGCAGCGACCGTATCCGTCAGCACTTGCGCAGACATGCGGGCGCCGAGGCGCCAAGTGCCTCTCCATGAGACACATGCCCTGCCCGAAACTGATTTGCGCAAGTCGCATTCCATTGCCCCTCACACCATGCAGATTGAAGAAAAGCCGCCGTTCGCCACGCCCTACGAGTGGATTGGCGGGGAAGAGAAGGTCCAGCAGCTGGTCACGCGCTTTTACGACCTCATGGACCTGGAGCCCGCCTATCGCGAGCTGCGCGCGGTCCACGGCAGCACGCTGGACGATGCGCGCCAGAAGCTGTTCTGGTTTCTCTGCGGCTGGCTGGGCGGCCCGGACCACTACCAGAGCCGCTTCGGCCATCCGCGCCTGCGCATGCGCCACATGCCGTTTTCCATCGGCATCCAGGAGCGCGACCAGTGGGTGGCCTGCATGGACCAGGCCATGGGCGAGACCGGCGTGCCCGAGGCGTTGCGTGTGCGACTGAAGGCCAGCTTCATGAATACCGCCGACTGGATGCGCAACCGCGGCGTTTGAATCTTTTGCTATTGAAAATATAGCTTCCTGCGCATGCCAGGCAATGGGTTGTAGCCAAAAATTTTGGCATCCACGCCTGGCGTGACGCCATGCTGCACGGCGCTGGCAGGGCTCAGGCCAGCGCGCGGTGCTTGATATCGGCCACGATGCGCTGCAGCAGCACGCCGGCGGCCGGCGGCAGTTGCCGGCCCTGGCGGGTGACGACCTTGGCCTGGCCCTGCGACAGCAGCGGATTGGCCATGGGCAGGGCCACGACGCGCTCGCCGCTGATCTCGTAGGCCGGCATGGGCATGCGCGCGCCCAGGGCATAGCCGAGGCCGGCGGTCACGAAATGGGCGATGGCGTTGAACGAGGTGGTGGTCAGCGCGGGCTGCAGGCGCAGGCCCTCGCTGATTTCGGCGGCCTCGATGTGCTGGCGCACGCCGAAGCCCCGGTGCAGCATGGCGCCCGGATAGGGCACCAGGTCGGCCAGGAGCAGCGGGCGCTGCAGCTGCGTCAGCGGATGCGCCTGCAGCACCAGGGCCTCGATGGGCTGGGGATGCGAGTGGTGGGTACGCAGCCGCTCGTCAAGCGGCGGCTGGAAAACCAGGCCGATATGGGCATGCTGCTCGACGATGCGCTCCACGATGTCGTCGGTACTGCCGACCTCGATGTCCACCGTGATCCCCGGGTATTCGGCCATGAAGTCGCGCAGGCTGTGGCGCATGAGCCAGTCGATGAAACCCTCGCCGGCCACGATGTCGATATGGCCGCGCTCGAGCTTGCGGATGCTGTCGAACTGCGCGAGCAGCTGGCGCTGCTCGCTGTTCTGACGGCGCTGGTAGTCGGCCAGCAGCAGGCCAGCCTCGGTGGGCACCACGCCGCGGCCGTGGCGCTCCAGCAGGCGCGCGCCGCATTCCTGCTCCAGCAGACCGATGGCGCGGCTCACGGCCGAGGGGTCCATGTCCAGGGCTTCGGCCGCGCCGCGCACCGAGCCGTGCTCCAGCACCTGCATGAAATAGCGCAGGCGGCGGGAATCCAGGGTGTCTTGCAGGGCGGGGGGCATGGCGTGTCGGCTTGCTGCGTTGCATTCAATGCAACAAATATCCCGATTTTGCATCATTGATGCAACAAGACAGGACGATGACACTTTGGCGCTGTCAATGCAGCGCGGGGCTGCCTGGCAAGTGTCCACTATCTTACCTCACGATATAGGGAAAACCCTATGAATTCTGTCGCAGCATCTTCCTCCGGTGTGGCAGGGCATGGCGATGCGCCGGCCCGGGTCACGGGAGCCGGCAAGCTCCGCCTGGCGCTCACCGTCCTCGCCATCGTCGCGCTGGCGGAATCCATAGGTTCGGCCAAGTTCAAGCTGGGCCCCGGGCAGGTGGTGCTGATGCCCATGCTGTGGGCGCTGCTGATGGCGGCGGTCTGGGGCGTGGCGCAGCGGCGCCTGCCGGGCGCGCTGCGCATAGGCACCGGCCTGCAGAGCCTGGCGGGCGCCCTGCTCAATGCGGCGCTGATGCTGTTCGTGGTCAAGCTCTCGCTCACGGTGGGCGCGGCCCTGCCCATGGTGCGGCAGGCCGGCTGGGCGCTGTTCTTCCAGGAGTTCGGCCATGCTTTCGGCACGCTGGCGCTGGGCCTGCCGCTGGCCCTGCTGCTGGGCATCAAGCGCGAGGCCGTGGGCTCCACGTTCTCGGTAGGCCGCGAGGGCAACATCGCCATCATCAGCGAGAAGTACGGCATGGCCTCCCCCGAAGGGCGCGGCGTGCTGGCCGAGTACATCACCGGCACGGTGCTGGGCGCGGTGTTCATCGCGGTGCTGGCGGGTTTCATCGCCAGCCTGCACATCTTCGATCCGCGTTCGCTGGCCATGGGCGCCGGCGTGGGTTCGGGCAGCCTGATGGCGGCGGCGCTGGGCGCGATCAGCGCCCAGGTGCCGCCTGAAGCGGTGCCCCAGGTGACGGCCATTGCGGCGGCCTCGAATCTGCTGACGTCGGTGGCGGGCTTTTACTTCACGCTGTTTCTGTCGCTGCCGGCCTGCTCCTGGCTGTACGGCAAGCTCGAACCCGTGCTGGGCCGCATGACAAGGCGGGGCCGCCAGCCCCTGCAGGAGTCGGCGCCCGACATGGCCGGCTCCGCCCCCGCGGCGCACGGTCTTTCGCTGGGCGATACGGCGCTGGCCTGGCTCGTGATGGCCGGCGGCGTGGCGACCGGCAATGCGCTGTCGTACAAGGTGCCGGTGCTGGTGTCGCTGGAGGGCATGCTCGTCATGGTGCTCATCGTGGCCGTGGCCGAGATCGCCAAGCGCCTGCTGCCGCGCATGCCGCTGCTGCTGGTGCTGTCCATCCTGGCGACCGTCATCGGCGTGCCCGGGCTGCTGCCCTTCAGCGACGCCGTGCTGGCCTTCACGGGCAAGCTCAATTTCATGGCCTTCACGACGCCGGTGCTGGCGCTGGCGGGCTTTTCGGTCGCCAAGGACCTGCCGCTGTTCCGCCGCCTGGGCTGGCGCATCGTGGTGGTGTCGCTGACCGCCACCGCGGGTACCTTCCTCGGCGCCACGCTGATCGCCGAATTCTTCCATTGACGCAGCCGTTCGCGCTGCGCCTTGCCCCTCATCCGAACGAGGACACAAGCATGTACAGAGAACCCGAGATTTCCGAAGACATCCGCCAGAGCATGGTGGCCTGGCGCCGCGACATCCATGCCAACCCCGAAACCGCCTTCGAGGAAAGCCGCACGGCCAACGTGGTGGCCAATGCGCTGGCGCTGATGGGCATTCCCGTGCACCGCGGCCTGGCCGGCACGGGCGTGGTGGGCACGCTCGCCAACGGCGACGGCCCGAGCATCGCGCTGCGCGCCGACCTGGATGCGCTGAACATGCAGGAGCTGGGCGCGCAGGCCCATGCCTCGCGCTGCGCCGGCAAGATGCACGCCTGCGGCCATGACGGCCACACGGCCATGCTGCTGGGCGCGGCCGCGCACCTGGCGCAGCACAAGCCCTTCCAGGGCACGGTGCACTTCGTGTTCCAGCCCGCCGAAGAGAACGAGGGCGGTGGCCGCGTGATGGTCGAGCAGGGCCTGTTCGAGCAGTTTCCCGCCGACGCGGTCTACGGCATGCACAACATGCCCGGCCTGCCGCGCGGCCAGTTCGCGATCCGCACCGGCGTGATGACGGCCTTTCTCGACACCTTCGAGATCACCGTCACGGGCAAGGGCAGCCATGGCGCCATGCCCGAGACCGGCATCGACTCCGTGGTGGTCGCGGCGCAGCTCGTGAATGCGCTGCAGACCGTCGTCAGCCGCCGCACCAAGGCCACGGACTCGGCCGTGGTCAGCGTCACGCAGATCCATGGCGGCGACACCTGGAACGTGATCCCCGAGCAGGTCGTGCTGCGCGGCACGGTGCGCACGCTGGACGCCGGCGTGCAGGAAAAGACCGTGGCCGCCATGCGCCAGATCTGCGAAGGCGTGGGCCGCACGCATGGCGCCACGGTGGCGCTGGACTACCGCTACGGCTATCCGGGCGTGATCAACACGGCCGCCGAGACCGATGCGGCCGTGGCTGCCGCCGCCACTCTGGTCGGCGCCGACAAGGTGCACACCGACATCCAGCCCACCATGGGCTCGGAGGACTTCGCCTTCATGCTGCAAAAGCGCCCGGGGGCCTATATCGTGATCGGCGCGGGCGAAGGCCCCAACGATCCGCCGGTGCACAACCCGTACTACGATTTCAACGACAACATCCTGCCGCTGGGCGCGGCCTACTGGGTGGAGCTGGTGAAGAAACAGTTGCCCGTGGCCTGACAGCCCGCCGGCTTGTGGAGGTGGTGATGCTTTCCGTGTTCGACATCTTCAAGATCGGCATCGGCCCGTCCAGCTCCCACACCGTGGGGCCCATGCGCGCGGCGCTGATGTTCGCGCGCTCATTGCAGGAACGGGGGCTGCTGCAGCGCACGGCCCGCGTGCAGGTGCAGCTGTTCGGCTCGCTGGGCGCCACGGGCCGCGGCCACGCGACCGACCTGGGCGTGCTGCTGGGGCTGATGGGCGAGGCGCCCGATACCGTGGACCCGGCCAGCGTGGCGCCGCGCGTGGCCGCCGTGCGCACCGGGCAGGGACTGGCGCTGTTGGGCAGCCGGCGCATCGCGTTCGACAGCCGCGAGGACATCGCCTTCCTCGGCGAGCGCAGCTTGCCCGAGCATCCGAACGCCATGCGTTTGGCGGCCTTCGACACCGAGGGCGCGCTGCTGCGCGAAGCGCATTACTTCTCTGTCGGCGGCGGCTTCGTCGTCGAGGGCGGCGCCACGGCGCCTGCGGGCACCGGGCATGTCGTGCGCCATCCCTACCCGTTTGCCAGCGGCGACGAGCTGATCGCGCTCGCGCGGCTGGAAGGCCTCTCGATTGCCGAGCTGGTCATGGCCAACGAATGCGCGTGGCGCTCCGAGGCCGAGGTTCGCACCGGCCTCACGCATATCTGGCAGGTGATGCAGGACTGCGTGCGCCGCGGCTTCGGCCAGGACAATCCCGAGGCCCGGGCGCCGCTGCCCGGCAGCCTGCACATGCGCCGCCGTGCGCCCGAGCTGTACCGCAGCCTGTCGACCGGCGACGGCGCCGATCCGCTGGCCGCCATGGACTGGGTCAATGCCTATGCCATGGCCGTCAACGAGGAGAACGCGGCCGGCGGGCGCGTGGTGACGGCGCCCACCAACGGCGCGGCCGGCATCGTGCCGGCGGTGCTGCACTACTACACACGCTTCGTGCCCGGCGCCGGCGAGCGCGGCGTGCAGGATTTCCTGCTCACCGCCGGAGCCATCGGCATGCTCTACAAGGCCAATGCCTCGATCTCGGGCGCCGAGGTCGGCTGCCAGGGCGAGGTGGGCGTGGCCTGCTCCATGGCGGCCGGCGCATTGGCGGCGGTGCAGGGCGGTACGCCGCAGCAGGTGGAGAACGCGGCCGAGATCGGCATGGAGCACAACCTGGGCCTGACCTGCGATCCGGTCGGCGGCCTGGTGCAGATTCCCTGCGTGGAACGCAACGCCATGGGCGCCGTCAAGGCCATCAATGCCGCGCGCATGGCGCTGCGCGGCGATGGCAGCCACTATGTCTCGCTCGATACCGTGATCCGCACCATGAAGCAGACCGGCGAGGACATGAAATCCACCTACAAGGAGACGTCGCTGGGCGGCCTGGCGGTCAACGTGGTCGAGTGCTGAGACAGGGCCGTTGCGGCGCGCGGCGGCCAGGCGGAGTGCCGGGGCAGCGCGGCGGCCCGGCGATGTCACGGCGCTGTCAAAGCCCGCATGGACACTCGGTGGCTTTCTGACTCCAGCCGAATCTCATGCCGCTGCGACATCTGCATTCCCTGAATCGTTATTTTCTTTCACGCCGGCTCGCGCTGGGCACCCTGGCCAGCGCAGCCCTGCTGGCCGCCTGCGGCGGCAGCGACAGCGCCGATGCGGCAGGCGCGGGCCAGCCGGCCACGGCCACCCTGGCCGTGCTGGAAACCACGGACCTGCACTTCAATGTGCGCAGCTACGACTACTTCAAGCTGGCCGAGGACAAGACCTACGGCTTCGAGCGCACTGCCACGCTGGTGCGCCAGGCGCGCAAGGAATTCGCCAACACGCTGCTCGTGGACAACGGCGACACCATCCAGGGCACGGCCCTGGCCGACTACGAGGCAGAGGTCAAGCCCATTGCCTGCAGCCAGCAGCTGTCCATGTACAAGGCCATGGGGGCGCTGGGCTTCGATGCGGGCACGCTGGGCAACCACGAATTCAACTACGGCCTGCCGTTCCTCAACCAGGTGCTGGGCGGCGGCATGGAGGTCGATGGCGTCGATGCCGCGCAAAAATGCGCGGGCAACGGCTATCCGGCCGTGCTGGCCAATGTCTACAGCAGCAAGACCGGCAAGCCGCTGGTGCAGCCCTATGCGCTGCTGCAGCGCACGCTGGTGGCCAGAAGCAGTGACGGCAAGGAGGTCCGGCTGCCGATCAAGATCGGCGTGATCGGCTTCACCACGCCCGGCATCATGAGCTGGGACAAGCGCCACCTGGACGGCAAGGTCTATACCGAAGGCGCGGTGGAGAGTGCGCAAAAGTATGTGCCCGAGCTGCGTGCCAAGGGGGCGGACATCGTCGTGGCGCTGCTGCATGGCGGGCTGGACGGCAGCGCATATTCCCCGACGATGGAAAACCCGGGCCTGTACCTGTCCAGGGTGGCGGGCATCGACGCCATGGTCATGGGCCACCAGCACAGCGTGTTTCCCGATCCGTCGGCCAAGCCGGCCTTCAGCCAGGCCGGCGTGGACAATGCGGCCGGCACCATCAACGGCGTGCCCGCCGTCATGGCCAGTTCCTGGGGCAAGGCGCTGGGCGTGATCCAGCTGGCGCTCCATTGGGACGGCAAGGCCTGGAGCGTGGACAAGAGCGGCAGCAAGAGCGAACTGCGCAATATCCAGGCCAAGGATGCCGCGGGCGCCAATGTGTTCGTCGATGCGGACCCCGCGGTGGCGCCGCTGATCGAAAGCCAGCACCAGGCGGCCATCCAGTACGTGAAGACGCCGATCGGCAGCACGGATTTCCGCATGAGCACGCTGTTTGCCGATGTGGGCGACCCCGGTGCCATCCAGATCGTGAACCAGGCGCAGCAGGCCCATGTGGCCGAATACGTGCAGGCCAACCTGCCGCAGTACGCGCAGCTGCCCGTGCTCTCGGTCAGCGCGCCGTTCAAGTCCGGCTTCCAGGGCGGCAAGGACTTCACCGACGTGGCCCAGGGTCCTCTGGCCATCTACAACGCGGCCGACCTGTACCTGTATCCGAACACGGTGTACGCGGTCAAGGTCAACGGCGCCGACATCAAGGACTGGCTGGAGGCCGCGGCCCAGCGCTTCAACCGCATCGACGTGAACAATGCGCAGGACCAGCAACTCATCAGCAGCTTCCCCGGCTACAACTTCGACATGTTCACCACGCCGGACGTGCAGTACGAGATCGACGTGACCCAGGCCAAGGGCAGCCGCATCAGGAACCTGAGCTACAAGGGGCAGCCCATCGACCTCCGGCAGGAATTCGTGATCGCCACGAACAACTATCGCGCCACCAGCGGCAAGAGCTTCATTGCCAAGCTGGACGGTTCCTCGACCATTTGGGCCTCGCCCGATGCCAACCGCGACGTGGTCATCAAGTACGTGCGCGCGCATCCGCAGGTGACGCGCGCGGCCAACGGCGCGGCCAGGAGCTGGCGCTTCACGCCGGTGAAAACCGCAGGCAACGTGGTGTTCAGCTCGGGCCCGGATGCCATCTCGGTGGCCCAGGCGGCCGGCCTCGACGGCGTCTCGCTGCTGGCGGCCGACGACGGCTCCGGCAAGGGCATGTCGGTCTACAGGATCGACCTGTCCAGATAACCGCCGCGTTCACGCTCTGCCTGGCCCTGGCGGCGGCAGAGCGGATGGCGCCGGCTCGCCACGGAAAGGCCCGGGCCCTGCAGTGCAGGGGCCGGGCCTTTGTCTCTGCCGTCGTTGGGCGGGGCAGGCGAATCAGCAGGAGGGCAGGGGCTGGTTCTTGTTCAGCGCATCGACCGAGCCCAGCAGTTGCGTCCAGTAGGACGGCAGGGCGGCCCAGGGGTTGCCGACGTCGGTGCGGGGGTCATATTCCAGCGATGTCACATACGCCAGGCCGGTGTGGGTGCGTGGCAGATCGGCGGTTTTCAGCGTGTTCTGCATGACGGCGCAGGTGGGCGCGTTGTGCACCAGCATGGCCTGGGCCGTCGTGGGCCTGTCATAGACCCAGGTGCTCTGGGGCTGCGGGTTGATCTGGCGGTAATCCGTTTCAAGGCCTTCGAAGGTGACCAGGGCATCGGTAATGCCTGCATACGCACCGTCGGGAAAGGTGCCGGGATTGCCGATGACCTGCAGGTCTGCGCTCTTGCCTTTGATGTACTCGTAAATCTCGCGGTAGAACGCCAGCTGGTCGCTCTTGGCGGCCATTTCGTCGAGGAAGAAGCCGCTGACGCCGGGGTAGAGCCTGAGGTAGTTGTCGACGTTGGCCTTCACTGCGCCCATGGAGCGGCTGCCATAGCCGGTGGCGACATAGCCCACCACGCGGCCGCCTTGCGCCCTGAAGGCATTGATGGCATCGGTGAACTGGCTGTTGGCCTGGGTGAAGTTGCCGTTTTCCGGATTCAGGATGGCCGTGATCTTCACGTCCGGATAGGCCTTCGCGCCCCTGGTGATGTCGTCCCAGCCGGGACTGGGATTGAAATAGGCGGGCACCAGCACCTGCATGGGCGTGTGTTGGGCGGTGCTGCTTTCCGCCCGCGGCGCGGAAGTTGCCGGGGCGTCCGAGCCATCGCCTCCTCCGCAGCCTGCCAGCGCCGCGGTCAGGGTCAAGAGGCTGGCGGCCAGGCGCAGCGGGGGCAGTGAAACAGGGGGCATGGCAATTTTTCCGGAGGGCTATGGGCGAGGCAAACCCGCGATTGTGTCAGGCGCCCCTGTTAGCCGGATGCAAGAATCTTGAGCAAGTGTGTAGGGTGGGGGCGCCGGCCCGTGCATGCGGGGCCGACATGGCGCTCAGGGCATCCGGCGCTTGCCCGGCTGCAGCAGCACCACCAGCGCGCCGGCGCCGCCGTCCAGTGGGCGGGCCTGCACAAAGGCCAGCACTTCCTTCTTCTGCACCAGCCAGCGCTGCACCTTGGCCTTGAGCACCGGCGTGCGGCCCGGCGAGCCCAGGCCCTTGCCGTGGACGATGCGCACGCAGCGTATGCCGGTGCGGTGGGACAGGCGGATGAACTGGCCCAGCGCCTCGCGCGCCTCGTCCGAGCGCAGGCCGTGCAGGTCCAGCTGGCGCTGGATGCTCCAGTGCCCGCCGCGCAGCTTTCGCGTTACATCCAGGCCGATGCCCGGGCGCCGGAAGCTGAGCTGGTCGTCCACGTCGAGCAGGGTGCTCACGTCGAACTCGTCGCTCATGGCCTCGCGCAGCACCTTCTGCTCGTCGATGGCCAGCTGCAGGGGGAGCGGCGCGGGTGCGGGATCCTGAAAGCTCACCTCGTTGCGCGCGCGCAGCGGCCGGACCTTGCCGACGGTGAGCGCAAACAGATTGCGCTCGCGTTCGCGCGCCGCGCGGGCTTCGGCCTGCGCCCGGGCCAGGGCTTCGGCCTGCTCGCGCGCGGCCCTGAGCTGGCGCGAGATGCCGGCCAGGTCCTGCAGGCTGTGGCGGGCGTGGTTCAAAGCAGGCCCTCCTCGGCCATGGACAGGGCGGCGCCGGGCGCCACGATGACATGGTCGAGCACGCGTACGTCGATCAGGGCCAGGGCCGATTTGAGCGTGGCCGTCAGCGACCGGTCGGCGCTGCTGGGCGCGACCTGGCCGCTGGGATGGTTGTGCGCCAGGATGACGGCTGCGGCCTGGTGGTGCAGCGCGCGCAGCACGACTTCGCGCGGGTAGACCGAGGTCTGCGTCAGCGTGCCCCTGAACATTTCCTCCAGCGCCAGCAGGCGGTGCTGGCTGTCCAGGAACAGCACGGCAAAGACTTCATGGGGCTTGGCGGCCAGGTGCAGCTGCAGAAAGTGCTTGACCGCCTGGGGCGAGGAAAAAACCTCGCGCTCGCGCAGCTGCTGGGCCGTGGCGCGCCGCGCCAGTTCCAGCACGGCCATGAGTTCGGCCCGCTTGGCCGGGCCCAGGCCCTTGACCGCGCTCAGATCCCGGTAGCTGGCGGCCAGCAGGCCGGCCAGCCCGCCTGCGCCCGGCAGCTGCAGCAGCTCCTGGGCCATCTGCAGCACCGACTTGCCCGCCATGCCCGTGCGCAGGATGACGGCCAGCAGCTCGGCATCCGAAAGCGCGGCCGGGCCCCGCTGTGCGAGCTTCTCGCGCGGCTGGGCATCCAGGGGCAGGTCTTTGATGGGCATGGGGGTGGGGGTATGGGGGATTTTCTACAATGCGGGCCAGTTTATCGGGACTTTCATGACCACAAGCGCAACCTCTTCCGAACAGCCTGTTGTCCAGGCCGGCTCCTTTCTCACGCTGCACTACCGCCTGGCCGGCCCGGCCGGCGACG
The DNA here is from genome assembly GCF_040187735.1 of Comamonas sp. w2-DMI. NCBI lineage: Bacteria > Pseudomonadati > Pseudomonadota > Betaproteobacteria > Burkholderiales > Comamonadaceae > Comamonas > Comamonas sp. w2-DMI. Next base: position 114,741 of record NZ_JBANEL010000006.1, read on the forward strand.
TGATCAACACCTTCAACGACAAGCCCGCCACGCTGTCGCTGGGCGCGGGCGAGCTGTCCCCCGCGGTCGAGGAGCGCCTGCTGGGCCTGCCCGAAGGCACGCACACCACGTTCGAGCTGCCCGCGGGCGAGGCCTTCGGCGAGCGCAACCCGGACATGATGCAGTGGGTGGCGCGCAAGCTCATGAACGAGCTGGGCGACCCGCACGAGCAGTACGCGGCCGGCGACGTGGTGCAGTTCCCCACGCCCGACGGCTCCGGCAGCTACGCCGGCGCCGTGGTGCAGGTGCGCGAGGACGGCGCCGTGCTGTTCGACTTCAACCACCCGCTGGCCGGCCAGCCGGTGACGTTCGAAGTCAAGATCATCGGAGTGCTGTGACATGGCGCACCCCCTGAGCTGCTGTGCAGCTTCCCCCTTCAAGGGGGGCGACGGCCTTTGCTGGGGCAGCCCCTGCTGCGGGGCGACCCTTGCTGGCCGTCCCGCGCTTCGGGTGCGCCAGTGTCATGCTGTGCGAGTGGTGCGCAGCGCCCGGGGGTATTGAAATGGTAGGAGCCAAGGAAGTCCTGCTGGCCGAGCCGCGCGGCTTCTGCGCGGGCGTGGACCGTGCCATCGAGATCGTGGAGCGGGCGCTGGCCAAGTTCGGCGCGCCCATCTACGTGCGCCACGAGATCGTGCACAACACCTTCGTGGTCAACGACCTCAAGTCCAAGGGCGCCATCTTCATCGAGGAGCTCGACGAAGTGCCGCCCGGCGCCACGCTGGTGTTCAGCGCCCACGGCGTCTCCAAGGCCGTGCAGCAGGAGGCCGAGCGCCGCGGCTTTGCCATCTTCGACGCCACCTGCCCGCTGGTCACCAAGGTGCATGTGGAAGTGGCCAAGCTGGCCAAGGAAGGCTACGAGTTCCTGATGATCGGCCACAAGGGCCACCCCGAGGTGGAAGGCACCATGGGCCAGCTGTCCGAAGGCATCCACCTGGTGGAAGACGAGGCCGATGTGGCCCGCGTGCAGCCGCGCCAGACCGAAAGGCTGGCCGTGGTCACCCAGACCACCCTGAGCGTGGACGACGCCGCCGGCATCAAGGCCGCGATCCGCGCGCGCTTTCCGAACGTGCGCGAGCCCAAGCAGCAGGACATCTGCTACGCCACGCAGAACCGCCAGGACGCCGTGAAGATCCTCGCGCCCCAGGTGGACCTGGTCATCGTCGTGGGCAGCCCCACCAGTTCCAACAGCAACCGCCTGCGCGAGCTGGCCGCCCGCCTGGGCACGCCGGCCTACATGGTGGACAACGCGGGCGAACTGCGGGAGGAATGGTTTGCCAATGCGGCGCGCGTGGGCCTGACGGCCGGAGCTTCCGCGCCCGAGGTGCTGGTCGACGAAGTCATCGCCCGCATCAGGCAGCTGGGCGCCGTGGCCGTGCGCAAGATGGATGGCATCGAGGAAACCGTGAAGTTCCCGCTGCCCAAGGGCCTGAAGATCGACACCGCCACGGGGCTGGAGATCGCAGTGCGCAAGGCCCCCGAGACGGGCCGCTGATTTCATAGCGCCTTGCGCAGGCTGTATCTGGACTTCAAGGCTGAAACGCCTTGAAATGTCCATATGGCTGGCGCAAGGCGCTTTGCTATCGATAGCGCACGGATCAGCTCCAGAGATCCAGCGGCGGATCGGCCGCCACGGCCTGGAGGATGTCGGAGCGGCTGACAAAGCCGATCAGCGCGCCGCTCTCGTCGGTCACGGGCAGGCCCGGCAGGCCGGTGTCGAGCAGGGCGGACGCCACGCGGCGCAGGTCGGTGTCGGGGGAGACGGCCGGCACGGGCGACAGCATGACCTCGCGCACCGGCCGGCGCGCCAGCGCAATGGCCTGGGCAATCGCGCCGGGCTCGGGCAGCAGGTCCAGCGGCGCCATGTCGGCGCGCAGCAGCAGGCCGATCACGCGGCCCTGCTTGTTGAGCACCGGGGCCTGGGCCACGCCATGCTCGGCCAGCTGCTGCCAGGCGTTGTTGACCACGGTGTCGGGCTCCACGGCCACGGGGCGCACGCTCATCACGTCGGCCACATGCTGCAGCGGCCGGCGTTCGGGGTGCAGGCTTTTCGTGGTGGACAGATAGGCATTGACGGCGCCCTGGCCGGCGGTGGGCGGGCGGGGGCTGTCCGCGGGCGCCAGCTGCGCCGGCTGCCGCGGAGCCGGTGCCGCGTCGGGGGCGGCTGCGTTCCCGTCGGCGCGGTCCAGGGCCTGCCGGAAGTTGCGCGCCGTGCTGCCCATGCCGCTTGCCGCGCCGCTGTCCGGGCCGCCCGCGCGGGTGCGCAGGGCCTGGGGCCTGTCCGTGTGCCGGATGGCGCCGACGGGCGAAAGATGCGGCGCCGCATTGCGAACCATCTGGCCATTGGGGCCGAAGACAAAAAACATGGCAACTCCTCAAAGCCTGCATCTAGGACCTGTTCACATAACCCTCGCGGTCGCGCAAGCCAGGCACAGGCGTCAATGCTGGGCGCGCGACGCCGTGCGGGTGTCATCCCGCACAAGGAGTGCAACGCCGCAGACGCCCAAGGCTGCACAACGCGATCCACGTGCGTTATGTGAACAGGTCCCAGGTATTCATCGGCATCCGGTGCCGCAACTGTAACCAGGGGCAAATCCCGCAGGCGAGCCGGCGCGCCCGGACGCTCTAAAATCGCGCCCTATGCTCGATATCCTTCTTCTTCGCAAAGACCTTGATTCCGCCGTCGCACGGCTGGAGACCCGCAAAAAGCCGCAGGCGTTCCTGAATGTGGAGGCTTTCAAGTCTCTGGAAGCGGAACGCAAGGCGCTGCAGACCCGCACGGAGGAGCTGCAGTCCAGGCGTAACCAGCTGTCCAAGCAGATCGGCATGCTGATGGGCAAGGGCGAAAAGGATGCCGCCGAGGCCGCCAAGGCCGAAGTGGGCGCCATGAAGACCGAGCTGGACCAGTCGGCCGCGCGCCTGGACCAGATCCAGGCCGAGCTGCAGGCCATGCTGGTGGCCGTGCCCAACCTGCCGCACGAAAGCGTGCCCGTGGGGGCCGACGAGCAGGACAATGTCGAGGTGCGCCGCTGGGGTACGCCTCGGGCCTTCGACTTCGAGGTCAAGGACCATGTGGACGTGGGCACGCCGCTGGGTCTGGATTTCGACTCGGGCACCCGGATCACGGGCTCGCGCTTCACGGTCATGAAGAACCAGATCGCGCGCCTGCACCGCGCGCTGGCGCAGTTCATGCTGGACCTGCAGACCGAGGCGCACGGCTACACCGAGTGCTACGTGCCCTACATCGTCAACAGCGACTCGCTCAAGGGCACGGGCCAGCTGCCCAAGTTCGAGGGCGACCTGTTCGCGGCCAAGAAGGGCGGCCAGGACGGCGAACCCGTGCCCGACAACGCCGCGCTGTACCTGATCCCCACGGCCGAAGTGCCGCTGACCAACCTGGTGCGCGATACCGTGCTGGCCGAAGACCAGCTGCCGCTGAAGTTCACGGCCCACAGCCCCTGCTTCCGCTCCGAAGCCGGCAGCTACGGCCGCGACACGCGCGGCATGATCCGCCAGCACCAGTTCGACAAGGTCGAGATGGTGCAGATCGTGCATCCCGAAAAGAGCTACGAGGCGCTGGAGGAGATGACCGGCCACGCCGAAGCCGTGCTGCAGAAGCTGGGCCTGCCTTACCGCGTGGTCAGCCTGTGCACGGGCGACATGGGCTTTGGCGCGGCCAAGACCTATGACCTCGAAGTCTGGCTGCCCGCGCAGAACACCTACCGCGAGATCAGCTCGGTCTCCAACTGCGAAGCCTTTCAGGCCCGCCGCATGCAGGCGCGCTTCAAGAATGCCCAGGGCAAGAACGAGCTGGTGCACACGCTCAACGGCTCCGGCCTGGCCGTGGGCCGCACACTGGTGGCCGTGCTGGAGAACTACCAGAACGCCGACGGCTCGGTGACCGTGCCCGAGGCGCTCGTGCCCTATATGGGCGGCCAGACGCTGCTGAAGACCGGCGCCTGAAGCTGCAGCGCAGCAAAAAATGCCGGAGTTTTCCAAAGCGGCTGAAATTCTCTGCTAGAATTTCAGCTTCGACACAGGAGAGGTGGCAGAGTGGTCGAATGTACCTGACTCGAAATCAGGCGTACGTGCAAGCGTACCGTGGGTTCGAATCCCACCCTCTCCGCCAATGCGGCTGTAGCTCAGCTGGATAGAGTACTTGGCTACGAACCAAGGGGTCGTGGGTTCGATTCCTGCCAGCCGCACCAAACGACAAGCCCCAGAACTGCAAGGTTCTGGGGCTTTTTCGTATCTGCGCTTGGCGTGGGAGGCTGCGCTCAGCGCATCTGTATCGCGACCAGCACGAAGGCGGCCATCCAGACGGTCTCGACCACCAGCAGCATGAAGGGGCGCCAGCCGGCCTGGGCCAGCTGCCGGAACGAGGTCTTGATGCCCAGTGCCGCAATGGCCAGTACCAGGCAGTGGCGCGACAGGTCCGTGAGCTGCAGCTGCACGGCTTGCGGCACCCAGCCCAGGGAGTTGATGCACACCAGCGCCACGAACACCCAGAGGAACCAGGGCACCAGCGACGGCTTGCTGCCGCTGTGCTGCTCGGCGGCCGCTTCGCGCTGGCGCTTGAACAGCGCCGAAACCGTCACCACCACCACGGTCAGCATGGCCACGCGAAACAGCTTGACGATGGTCGCGTAGTCGCCCGTGGCCTGGTCGATGGTGTAGCCGGCGCCCACCACCTGGGCCACGTCGTGGATGGTGCCGCCGATGAACAGGCCGGCCAGCTCGGGCGGCAGGTTCAGGGCCCGGGCGATCAGCGGATACGCCACCATGGCGACCGTGGACAGCACGGTCACCGTGACCACCACCATCAGCGTGAAGCGGTCGCTTTCCTTGTCGCGCGGCAGCACGGACGAGATGGCCAGCGCGGCCGAAGCCCCGCAGATGGCCACGGCGCCGCCGGACAGCACGCCCTGCGGCCGGGTCATGCCCAGCCGCCGGCCCAGCCAGTAGCCGCAGGCAATGGTGGTGACCACGGCGGCGATGACCGTCAGCGCCGTGGACCAGCCCAGGCCGGCGATCTGGGTCGCGGTGATGCGCGCGCCCAGCAGGCCCACGCCCAGGCGCAGCACGCCGCGCGCGCAGAACTCGATGCCGGGCCGGGCGCGCGCATCCTGGCTCAGGAAGTGGAAGGCCACGCCGAAGAACAGCGCATACAGCAGCTGCGGGCCGCCATGCAGCGTGGACACGAAGGTGGCGGCCAGCGCGATCACGCCGGCCAGCGCGGTGCCCGGCAGCAGGTGAAGGCCGGCAAGCCAGGGCTGCGCAGCCTTGACGGCGGAAGGGCTCTGGCTCATGGCTGCTCCCCGGCGGCGGCCAGCACGGCCAGCGCGCAGGAGGCGATGCGGCTGGGCACCGAATCGGAGCGGCTGGTCAGCACCACGGGCACGCGCATGCCCAGCACGATGCCCGCGCATTCGGCGCCGGCCATGTAGACCAGCTGCTTGTAGATCATGTTGCCGGCTTCGAGGCCGGGCGCCAGCAGGATGTCGGGGCGGCCCGCGACTTCGGAAACGATGCCCTTGTGGCGGGCCGAGCGCAGCGAGATGGCGTTGTCGTAGGCCAGCGGGCCGTCGAGCATGGCGCCGCTGATCTGGCCGCGGTCGGCCATCTTGCACAGCGCGGCCGCATCGATGGTGCCGGGGATCGCGGGATTGACGGTCTCGACCGCCGACAGCACGGCCACGCGCGGCTGCGCGATGCCGATGGCGCGGGCCAGGTCGATGGCGTTCTGGGCGATGTCGCGCTTGTCCATCAGCGTGGGAGAGATGTTGACCACGCAGTCGGTCATCAGCAGCGGGCGTTCGTATTCCGGAAGGTCCATCACGAAGACATGGCTGGCCCGGCGGCTGCCGCGCAGGCCGGCTTCGCGCGCCACGGCTGCGGCCAGCAGCTCGTCGCTGTGCAGGCTGCCTTTCATCAGCGCGCGGGCATGGCCGCTGCCGCACAGGGCGGCCGCCCGGGCGGCGGCGGCGCGCGGCTCGTCTTCGGTCTCATGGATGGCAAGGCCGTCCAGCGGCAGTCCGGCGGCTCTGGCTGCGGCCTCGATGCGCGCGCGCGGGCCGACGAGCAGCGGCGTGACCAGCCCGTCCTGTGCGGCCAGCAACGCGGCCTGGAGGGAGCCCGCATCGCAGGGGTAGGCCACGGCCACCGGCAGGGGGCCCAGGGCGCGGGCCCGGTCGAGCAGCCGCTGCAGATGGGGGCGGGGCGTGGCCGGCGCATCACCGGCGGCCACGGCAAGGGAAAGTGGGGGGACCATGAAAGCTCCTGCTGGAAAGTACATGCCCCGGCGCGGCCCATCCCGGGGACACCGGGGACGGGTGTGGGCGGACCCGCCGCCCCGCACCGGGGGGGCCGCCCCCTCGCGCAGAAAGAGGGGGCGGCGCGAAGCGCCTCAGGGGGTGTCAGACATAGTCCTTGTACTTCTCGAGGAAGCGCACGGGCTTGCTCAGCGCATCGCGGCGGAAGGGATCGCCGAGTTCGCGGGTGCACATGATCTCGATGACGCAGGTCTTCTTCTGGTTCATCTGCAGGTCGATGGCCTTTTGCAGCGCAGGGCCTACATCCTCGATGCGGTCCACGATGATGGCCTCGGCGCCCATGGCCTGGGCGATGCCGGCGAAGCTTTCGCTTTCGAGTTCGCCCGCGACGAAGCGGCGGTTGTAGAAGTCCACCTGGTTCTTCTTCTCGGCGCCCCACTGGCGGTTGTGGAAGACCACGGCCGTGACGGGAATGTCGTGGCGCACGGCGGTCATGATCTCCATCATGCTCATGCCCCAGGCACCGTCGCCGGCATAGGCGATGGCCGGGCGGTCCGGCGCGGCGCACTTGGCGCCGATGATGGTGGGCAGCGCGTAGCCGCAGTTGCCGAAGCTCATGGGCGCGAAGAAGCTGCGCGGCTCGTCGAAGCGCAGATAGCTGTTGGCCACCGAGTTGATGTTGCCGATGTCGGTGGACACCATGACGCGCGCCGGCATGGCCTTTTCCAGCTCGCGCAGCACCTGGCGCGGATGCAGGTAGCTGCCGCCCGTGGGCGTCTTCTCGCCCTTGGCTTCCTCGATCATGTCCAGGCTGTAGGGATCGCGCTCGTGGGTCCAGCCGTCGAGTTCCTTTTCCCAGGCATGCTTTTCGGTGGCGATGATGTCGGCGCGCGCGCCCTTGGTGGCGTCGCTTTCCAGCGTCTCGGTCGCCAGGCGCCGCACGAGTTCGGCGGCCACGGCCTTGGCGTCACCGTGGATGCCCACGGCGATCTTCTTGACCAGGCCCAGATTGGTGTGGTCGGCCTCGACCTGGATGATCTTGGCAGTCTTGGGCCAGTAGTCCATGCCGTGCTGGGGCAGGGTGCCGAAGGGACCCATGCGCGATCCCAGCGCAATCACCACATCGGCCTGGGCGATGAGCTTCATGGCCGCCTTGGAGCCCTGGTAGCCCAGCGGGCCGGCCCACAGCGGATGCCTGGCGGGGAAGGCGTCGTTGCGCAGATAGCCGGTGGCCACGGGGGCGCCCAGGCGCTCGGCCAGTTGCTTGGCTTCTTCCACCGCATCGCCCATGACCACGCCGCCGCCGGCCAGGATCACCGGGAACCTGGCGGTCTTGAGCAGCTCGACGGCCGCCTGCAGGCTTTGCTCGCCGCCGTGGCCGCGGTCCACGCGCATGGGCCTGGGAATCTCGCACTCGATCTCGCCGTAGAAATAGTCGCGCGGAATGTTCAGCTGCGTGGGGCCCATCTCGGACATGGCGCGGTCGAAGCAGCGGCCCGTGAATTCCGCCATGCGCTTGGGATTGCAGACATGGCCCTGGTACTTGGTGAACTCCTGGAACATGGGCAGCTGGTTGGCCTCCTGGAAGCCCCCCAGGCCCATGCCCATGGTGCCGGTCTCGGGCGTCACGATCACCACCGGGCTGTGCGCCCAGTAGGCGGCGGCGATGCCGGTGACGCAGTTGGAGATGCCGGGGCCGTTCTGGCCGATGACCACGCCGTGGCGGCCCGAGACGCGGGCATAGCCGTCGGCCATGTGGGCCGCGCCCTGTTCGTGCACCACGGGAATCAGGCGGATGCCGGCCGGCGCAAAAATGTCCATGGCGTCCATGAAGGCCGAGCCCATGATGCCGAACATCTCGGTCACGCCGTTGGCGACGCAGGTCTCCACGAATGCTTCCGACGGCGTCATCTTCTGCACGCCCTGCCCCACCTTACGATTGTCTGCTGTAGTCATACCGCTTGTCTCCTTTAGAAAAATTGGAACTTTAAGTTCCGAAAAAAGAAATCACGACGCAAGTCTAGGCACTTCCGCGGCCTTGTGTCAAACAAATTTCTTTTTTCGGAACAAATTGACTCAAAAAACGAAAGAAAATATGATGACCCACGCTATGAACACAACGGACAAGGCCACGGCGCGCATCGATGGCGATACCCCCAACCTGCGGCTGTTCGCGCTGCTGGAGGCCATCGCCTGCAAGGACGCGCCCTTCACGCTGCAGACCATGGTCGAGGAGACGGGGCTGCCCAAGCCCACCATGCACCGCATGCTCCAGCAGCTCGAAGGCGCGGGCATCCTGCAGCGCGAGGGCAACGGGCGCCACTACGGCACGGGCCGGCGCCTGATGCGCCTGGCCGAAAGCGTGCTGCTGAACAACACCACGCACGGCGCGCGCCACGCGGTGCTGGCGCAGCTGGTGCGCGACATCGGGGAAAGCTGCAACATCACGGCCTTCTCGGGCAGCGAGGTGCTGTACCTGGACCGCGTGGAAACGCCCGCGCCGCTGCGCTTTTACCTGCATCCGGGCTCGCGCGTGCCCGCGCACTGCTCGGCCACGGGCAAGCTCTTCCTCAGCCAGATGGCGCCCGCGCAGCGCCGGCGCCTGCTGTCGGCCGTGGAGCTGGAGTCGTTCACCGCCAACACGCTGACGGGCTTCGAGGCCCTGGAGCGTGAGCTCGATCAGGTGCGCGAGCAGGGCTATGCCTTCGACAACGAGGAATTCCTGCCCGGCCTGCTGTGCCTGGGCGTGCTCGTGCCTTCGCCCCAGGGCGCCTCGAACATGGGCCTGGCGGTGCAGGCGCCCATCATGCGTTTCTCGCGCGAGCGGGCGCTGAGCTTTCTTCCCAAGCTGCGCGCGGCGGCCGAGGCCATTGCGCGCATCAACGACGAACTGCCACCGGGAGCCGACGATGACTGATGTGCATCACCCCCTGAGCGGCTGCGCCGCCTCCCCCTCTCTCGCTTTGCGGGAGGGGGACGACGCCCTCGCTGCGAGGCGGCTCTTGCTCGGCGTCTCTGACTTGATGTGTGCCAGTTTTATTTTGCATAGCCAAGGAGAGTGGAAGTGATGCAAGAACCGACGCGCATGCTGAGCGTGCGCGATGCCTTCGGCATCGACACCGACCTCGAGGTGCCGGCCTTTGCCGAGCGCTGCGAGCATGTGCCGGCCATCGACGCGGCCTACCGCTTCAATCCGCAGGCCACGCTGGCCATTCTTGCGGGCTTTGCACACAACCGGCGCGTGGTCGTCCAGGGACTGCACGGGACCGGCAAGTCCACGCATATCGAGCAGGTGGCCGCGCGGCTGAACTGGCCGTGCGTGCGCGTCAACCTGGACGGCCACATCAGCCGGCTCGACCTCGTGGGCAAGGACGCCATCGTGCTGGAAGAAGGCAAGCAGGTGACCCGCTTTCAGGAGGGCATATTGCCCTGGGCGCTGCAGCGGCCCGTGGCCCTGGTCTTCGATGAATACGACGCGGGCCGGCCCGATGTGATGTTCGTCATCCAGCGCGTGCTCGAGCGCGACGGCAGCTTCACGCTGCTGGACCAGAAGAAGGTGCTGCAGCCGCATGCGCACTTCCGGCTGTTTGCCACCATGAACACCCTGGGCCAGGGCAACCTCTCGGGCCTGTACCACGGCACGCAGCTGCTCAACCACGCCCAGCTCGACCGCTGGAACCTGGTCACCAGCCTGGACTACCTGCCGCCTGCCGAGGAGGCCGCCATCGTGCTGGCGCGCGTGCCGCAGCTGGCCACGCCCCCGGGGCGCGAGCAGGTGGCGGCCATGGTGGCGCTGGCCGCACTCACGCGCAAAGGCTTTGCCGTGGGCGATCTGTCGCTGCTGATGTCGCCGCGCACCGTCATCACCTGGGCCGAGAACACGCAGATCTTCCACGACCTGCGCCTGGCTTTCGAGCTGTCCTTCCTGAACAAGTGCGAGCCGGCCGAGCGCGCCATCGTGGCCGAGTATTTCCAGCGCTGCTTCGGCAGCGAGCTGGCGCGGCATGGCGAAGCTGCGGATGCCGGCCTGCTGCAGGCGCACTGACATGCAGGCACCTGCAGCCACGCAGGCCTCGCTGGCCCAGATGGAAGTCTGGGGCGGGGCGCTGCTGCGCGCCGTCACGGGCGATGCCTCGCTGCAGTGGAGCGGCCAGACCCTGTACCGGGGAACCGACCCCGTGGCCCTGCCCGCCGCGCATCACAGCGATGTGCCAGCGCAACTGGCCGACCAGCGCGGCCTGCTCGACGGCGCGGGCCTGCGCCTGCGGTTCAGCGATGCGGCGCTGCACCGGGCCCATCTGCCCGCAGACCCCGTGGAGCGGCTGGTGTTCGAGCTGCTCGAGCAATTGCGCGTGGAAAGCCTGGTGCCCGCCTCCTGGCCCGGCGCGCGCGCCAATCTGCAGGCGCGCTTCGTGCACTGGTGCCAGTCCTTTGCCGATTCGGGCCTGACGGAAAGCAGCCTGGGCATTCTGCTGTTCACCGTGGCGCTCACGGCCTGGAGCCGGCTGACCGGGCATGAGCCGCCGCATGCGCTGTCCGACCTGGCCGAGGCCACGCGCGCCGCGCTGTCGGCCGAGATCGGCGGCCAGTGGCCGCTGCTGCGCCGCCACCGGGCCGACCAGCAGGCCTTCATCGCACCCGCGCTGGCCGTGAGCCGCTGGGTGGGCCGGGCCGTGCGCGCCGCGCAGCAAGAGGCGCCGCGCGGGACCGGCCAGCCGCGGCGGCGCAGCGGCTTTGCGCTGCCCCTGCATTTCGAATCCCAGTCGCCCGAGGCTGCGCCCGTGGCCCATACCGGCGACAGCCGGGCCTGGGCCAGCACGGCGCAAAGCTACCGGGTGTTCACGCGCGCCTACGACCGCGAGGCCCAGGCGGCCGAACTGATCCGCGCTGCGCAGCTGGCCGGCTTGCGCGCGCAGATGGACGAGGAACTGGCGCGCAGCGGCCTGCACGCGGGGCGGCTGGCGCGATGGCTGCAGCAGCGCCTGGCCAGGCCGCGGCGCGAAGGCTGGCATTTCGGGCTGGAGGACGGGCATCTGGACGGCAGCCGGCTGGCGCAGCTGGTCGGCGATCCGCAGCAGCGCGCCGTCTTCAAGGACGAGGCGCAGCGCCCGGTCAGCGATGCCGCGGTGGGCATTCTCATGGACTGCTCGGGGTCGATGAAGGCCCATGCGCGCCAGCTCTCGCTGCTCGTCGACGTGCTGGGCCGTGCCCTGTCCATGGCCGGCGTGCCGGTGGATGTGCTGGGCTTTTCCACGCTGGCCTGGAACGGCGGGCGGGCGCGGCGCGACTGGCAGCGCGCGGGCCGGCCCGAATTCCCGGGGCGGCTCAACGAGCGGCTGCACATCGTCTTCAAGGACGCGGCCAGGCCATGGCGCCACGGCCGCCATGGCATTGCGGCGCTGCGCAAGCCCGATCTGTTCCGCGAGGGCATGGACGGCGAGGCCGTGGAATGGGCCTGCGGGCGGCTGCTGCAGCGGCCGCAGGCGCGGCGCATCCTGCTGGTCATCTCCGACGGCTGTCCCATGGACACGGCCACGCACCAGAGCAACGACGCCCACTACCTGGACCAGCACCTGCGCCAGGTCGTGGCGCACCACGAGCGCGCGGGCGATGTGCGGATCTGCGCACTGGGCGTGGGACTGGACCTGGGCGTGTTCTACCGCCGGCGCCTGGCCGTCGATCTCGATGCGCGCATCGACGAGGCGCTGCTGCAATCGGTGGCCGAACTGATCTGCCGGCCCTGAGCCATTGTCGGTGAACCTGCTAAAAGCGGAGCGGCTTGCGCTTGCCATGCATGATTTCTGCAATGAAAAGTCATTGAATTCTTGAATTGGCAGGCACTCAATGCTCCTGTTTTCAAAGCCCGCGCATAAAAAAGAAGCCGGCCATCCGGTCCGGCTTCAAGCAGCAAAAAAGGCCTGCCGTCCGGCGGCGGTTCAGAGCTTTTCGTCGCGCAGGTAGTACCAGTGGTACAGAAAGCGCTGGCCCAGGCGGCGAAACGGTGCGAAGGCCGGCGAGCGCACGGTGTTGAACAGATTGGGGTATTCGAGCTCGGAGTTGTAGATGGGCAGCTCGAAGGCCTTGCTGTGGCGCCCCGCGATGCGCTCGGCCATGCGCCGGCCCGCATGGGCCGAGAACGACACGCCGTTGCCGCCGTAGCCCACGGCGTAGAAGATGCTCTGCTGCGGATCGGGCTGGAACACGCGCGGCATCATGTCGTGGCTCACGTCCACCCAGCCCCACCAGGAATAGTCCACCTCGATGCCCTTGAGCGCCGGGAACTTGCGGTGCAGGCCGTCCACCAGCTTGGCCATGTGCACGGGGTTGGGCGCGTCGGCGCCGGTGACGGCGCTGCGGCTGCCGATCTGCACGCGGTTGTCGGGCAGGCGGCGGTAGTAAAAGCGCAGCGTGCGCGTGTCTGTGATGACCTGGGTGGTCTTGAAGCCCGTGGCCTCCAGCTCCTGCTCGGTCAGCGGCCGCGTGACCAGCGAGTTCGAGAGAATCGGCATGATCTTGGAGCGCAGGCTGCCGTGCAGGCCGTTGCTGGTGTAGCCGCCCGTGGCAAAGCCCACGGCGCGGGCGCGCACCGTGCCGCCCGGCGTGCGCAGGTGGTGCACGCCGTTGCGCGTCTCCACGCCGAGCACGGGGCTGGCCGGATGCACCTTCACGCCCAGCTGGCGGGCCTTGCGCAGGTAGCCGAAGGCCAGCTTGAGCGGATGCACGCCGATGCCGTCGGGCTCGTGCATGGCGCCGTGGCTGTCGGCATCGTTCACATAGTCGCGGCGCACTTCCTCGGGGCTGAGCATGCGCGCGTCGTAGCCGAAAACCTCGCGCATGATGCGGGTCTCGTTGCGCAGGAAGTCCAGCTTCTTGTCGCGGTGGGCGATGTAGAGATGCCCGCCGGGCTGGGGCTCGCATTCGGGGAACTCGGCCACCAGGTCCTTGAATGTCTGGAAGCCCTCGCGGATCTCGGCGTCGAGCCTGAGGGCCACGTCCTTGCCCCAGCGCTCTATCCATTGCGAGCGGTACAGGCGGCCGCTGGCGTTCTGGCCCTGGCCACCGTTGCGGCTGGTGCAGCCCCAGGCGGTCTGGTTGGCGTCCAGCACCACGGCGCGTATGCCGTGCTCGCGCGCCAGGAAGAGGGCGGTGGACAGGCCCGTGAAGCCCGAGCCCACGATGGCCACGTCCGCATCGATGTCGCCGCACAGCGGGCCGTCGTCCTCGGGCGGGCGTCCGGCCGTGCCCACCCAGTAGGTGGGGGCGTAGCCCGTGCCGTGGCCCGGCGTGGCGGCGACCAGCGGGTCGTACTGCGGGTCGTAGGGGGTGAGGTAGCTCGGGCTGATGTCCTCGGCTTTCATGCGTATGTCTCCTGTGGCCGCGCCGTGGCGGCGCCGGTGTTCTTGATGCAAGGGCAATCGCATCAGCGCGGCCCTCAAGCACGGTCCGGCTGGTGGATGGGAGACAGCTTATCCAGCGTCCGGGCCCGGCCGTTAGCGCCAGCGGCAAGGTTTCGATAGAGCCAGAAACCGGCACCAGGCCGCGCTGGACTTAACGATTGGGTCCTGCTGGCTCTAACCGGAATGCAGGAGGCTGCCTACCATGGCTTCGGCACCTTGAGTGCCTTGCGCGTTCGCGCGCGATGCCGCACGGGTGCCGCCACCATTCAACGACAAGGAGACCGCATGACCCGCACCACCACCCCGCCCGACGCCCGCTTTCTGGCGGAATTCGCCGCCGCCTGGAACCGCCACGACATCGAGGCCCTGATGGACTTCATGGCCGAGGACTGCGAGTTCCACGCCGTGGCCGGCCCCGATTTGATGGGGCGCAGCTTCATCGGCCGCGAGGCGGTGCGCGAGGGCTTCCAGATGGCCTGGCAGGCCTTTCCCGATGCGGCCTGGATCGATGGCGAGCATTTCGTGCACGGCGACCGCGGCGTGTCGGAAAGCACGTTCCAGGGCACCAAGGCCGACGGGCTGCGCGTGCAGGCCCGCATGGTGGATGTGTTCACCTTCCGCGACGGCAAGATCGCCGTGAAGAACGCCTACCGCAAGGACCGTCCGCCCGTGCCGGCCGCCTGAAGCGCCAGCGCACCCGCAGCCGTCCTGGCGGCTGCCAATACCAGCTTTGCCGGCCGGGGCTTCATGCCCCGGCCGATGTTTTTTCGGGGTCCACAATGGCATGGAATCCGCTTTGCTGGAACCAGCCGCCGGGTTTTGATGGAACCAGCCGCTGCATGGCGCCAGACAGGGGCATCTGGTCCTAACGATAGGCCGCAACTGGTTCTAATCATTCGCTTCCTCGCTACCTACCATGGCTCATCGACAACGTGATGACAGGGTGCAGCGCACAGCACCAAGCACCCGGGCAAAACCATGACAGGAGACGATATGACCAGCACTGCTTCCCCGCCCGCCACCCCGCCCGACGCCCGCTTTCTGGCGGAATTCGCCGCCGCCTGGAACCGCCACGACATCGAGACCCTGATGGGCTTCATGGCCGAGGACTGCGAGTTCCACGCCGTGGCCGGCCCCGACCTGATGGGACGCAGCTTCATCGGCCGCGAGGCGGTGCGCGAGGGCTTCCAGATGGCCTGGCAGGCCTTTCCCGATGCGGCCTGGGTCGATGGCGAGCATTTCGTGCACGGCGACCGCGGCGTGTCGGAAAGCACGTTCCAGGGCACCAAGGCCGACGGGCTGCGCGTGCAGGCCCGCATGGTGGATGTGTTCACCTTCCGCGACGGCAAGATTGCCGTGAAGAACGCCTACCGCAAGGACCGTCCGCCCGTGGCCGCCTGACGGCCCGCACCACGAATCGCTGGATCGACCATGGCCCGGGCCTGCGCACGCAGAGCCGATACCGAAAGACGAGAGCCGTGGCGCCTGACATCCCGAGTCAGAAGCACAGGAGACATTTCATGATTGGAAATCAGCACGCTCCCTCGCCGGAGCTCTCGCACGGCCTGAAACAGCGCCACATGACCATGATCGCCCTTGGCGGCGTGATCGGCGCAGGCCTTTTCGTCGGCAGCGGCGTCGTCATCAAGTCCGCCGGCCCGGCGGCCATTCTTTCCTTCCTGATCACCGGCCTGCTCGTGGTGCTGGTGATGCGCATGCTGGGCGAGCTGGCCTGCGCCATGCCCGGCGGAGGCTCGTTCTACGAGTATGCCCGCGAGGCCTGGCGCGACCGCCCGGCGATCGGCCAGCTGGCGGGCTTTCTCACCGGCTGGATGTACTGGTACTTCTGGGTCATCGTCGTGGCCATCGAAGCCGTGGCCGGCGCCGACCTGGTGCGCTACTGGCTGCCCGACGTGCCCAGCTGGAGCATCAGCCTGGTGCTGCTGGTCCTGCTGACGCTGACCAATCTGATCTCGGTGAAGTCCTTTGGCGAGTTCGAGTTCTGGTTCGCCTCCATCAAGGTGGCGGCCATCGTGGTCTTCCTGTTCGTGGCCGGCGTCTACGTGCTGGGCCTGACGCCGGGCTCCCAGGGCATGCATGTGGCCAACCTCACGGCCAACGGCGGCTTCATGCCCAACGGCTTCGTGCCCGTGCTGACCGGCGCGGTGGCGGCGACGGGCTTTTACTTCGGCGCCGAGATCGTGACCATTGCCGCGGCGGAAACCGCCGAGCCCCAGAAGGCCGTGGTCAAGGCCACGAACTCCGTGATCACGCGGGTCATGGTGTTCTACGTGGGCTCGCTGCTGCTGGTGGCCTGCCTGGTGCCGTGGAACGACGGCGGCATCGCCACGCCCTATGTGAGCGCGCTCAACGCCATGGGCATTCCGGCCGCCGCGCAGATCATGAACGCCATCGTGCTCACGGCGGTGCTGTCGGCGCTGAACTCGGGGCTGTACGCTTCCTCGCGCATGCTGTTTGCCCTCACGCGCCGTGGCGATGCGCCGCAGGCACTGGCCAAGGTCAGCCGCAAGGGCGTGCCGGTGCGCGCCACGCTGGTGGCCACGCTGTTCGGCTATGGCGCGGTGGTCATGTCCTATGTCTCGCCCGACCAGGTCTTCGCGTTTCTCGTGAACTCCTACGGCACCGTGGCCATCTTCGTCTACATCCTGATCGCCATCTCCCAGCTGCGCCTGCGCTACCGCCTGGAGCGCGAGGCCCCGCATCTGCTGAAGGTGCGCATGTGGTGCTTCCCGTACCTGACCTGGCTGGCCATCTTCGGCATGCTGTCCATCGTGGTGGCCATGGCCTTCATCCCCGAGCAGCGCACGCCCCTGGCGCTGGGCATTGCGAGCCTGTGCATTCTGCTGCTGGCCTACGGCGTGCGCCAGACCATGCGCAAGGGCGTGATTCCCGACGGTTTTTTCGATGAGTTCGTGCAGCCCGAGCTGCGCAAGAACTGAAGCCGGGGCCTGCTGAAAAGCAGGCCCGCGCACGGCACGGCTACAGACTGCGCATGGCATCGGCCAGGGCCTGAACGCCCTGGCCGATCTTGTTGGCGGGTATGGACTGGTAGCCCAGGCGGATGAAATTGCCCGGCCTGCGCGTGGAGCTGAAGAACACATCGCCGGGCTCGATGAGCACACCCAGCTTGGCGGCGCGCCGCGCCAGCGCCTGGGCCGGCACCTGGGCCGGCAGCTGCACCCAGCAGGAGCCGCCGCCGCGCACGGGCGTGATGCGGCAGTCGGGCAGATGCTCGGCCATGGCATCGACCAGCGCCGCATGGCGCTCCTTCTGCGCCTGGGCCAGGCGCCGCAGCTGCGCCTCGTAATGCCCCAGCGAGATGAACATGGCCAGCGTTCTCTGGATGAAGGTCGAGGGGTGGCGGATCATGAGGCGGCGCAGCGCGCGCAGCTCGCGGACCAGCTCGGGCGCGGCCACGATATAGCCTATGCGCAGGCCGGGGGCCAGGCTCTTGGAGAGGCTGCCCACATAGATCACGCGGTTGCTGCGGTCCAGGCTCTTGAGCGCGGGAATGGGATGGTCGTCGAAGCTGCTCTCGCTCTCGTAGTCGTCCTCGATGAGGATGAGGTCGTGGGCCTGGGCCATGTCGAGCAGGGCTTCGCGCCGCTCCAGCGGCATGGTCACGCCCGTGGGGCACTGGTGGCTGGGCGTCACGTACAGGTAGTCGAGCTTGCGCAGCCGGCTGCCCAGCGGCATGCCTTCGGCATCCACGGTGATCGGAATGACCTGCGAGGTGCGGCTGCTGAAGATGTTGCGCGCATCCGGATAGCCGGGGTCCTCGATGCCTACGGTCGAGCCTTCGCGCATCAGCAGATCGGCCACCATGTACAGCGCATGCTGGGCGCCGACGGTGATGATGATCTCGTCGGGCGAGGCCCAGACGCCGCGGCGCGGCAGGATCTTGGCCTGGATCTGCTGGATCAGGCTGTCGTCGTCGCGTGCGATGAGGTCGGGCGCCCATTGGTGGATGTCCATCACGCTCAGCGCCTTGAGGCAGCATTCGCGCCAGGCCGCGGTGGGAAACAGCTCCTTGTCGAACTGCCCGTAGAGGAAGGGGTAGGGAAAGCGCTGCCAGTCCTCTTCCTTGATGATGCTGCGCTGCTGGCTGGGGCGCAGCCACAGGCGCTGGGACCAGTCGGTATGGGCTTGCGGCGCGGCATCCCGGGCGCTACGGGCCGCCGTGCCCGTGGGCCGGCCCTGCAGGACGTCGGGGTGAATGAAATGCCCCTTGCGCGGCTGGCTCAGCAAAAAGGCTTCCTCGGTCAGCTGCTGGTAGGCCAGGATCACGGTGATGCGGCCCACCTGCAGCTGCCGCGCAAGTTCGCGGCTGGAGGGTATGGGGTCGCCGGGCGTGAGCACGCCGGCCAAAATGGCATCGACCAGCATGGCGCGGATCTGGCTCTGCAGGCTCTGGCCGGGCTTGGCGCTGCGGCGAAACAGCTGCTCCCACATGGCGGCGGAAGGCGGATTTCTGGGGGCGGCGTGCGGTGAACTGGTTGTCATGTCTCTTGGAATCCCTGCCAGTCTGGAGGTGCTGGCTTGCATGGAACCAATATATAGCGCGCCGATCCCCCGTGCTGGCCGGGGCCATCGTGCGGGCGCAACGGCACGCCTCCTGAAACGGCGGCCCTGGCGCTTCTGGACCGGGATGTACAGTTTTTTTGAGAAATTTCCCGGAGGGCTCAAAAATAAGGTTAGAATACGAGGCTTAGCGGCTGTAGCTCAGCTGGATAGAGTACTTGGCTACGAACCAAGGGGTCGTGGGTTCGATTCCTGCCAGCCGCACCAAACGACAAGCCTCAGAACAGCAATGTTCTGAGGCTTTTTCGTATGGGGTCGTCCCCTGGGCTCGGTCCATGCATGCCGTGTTCTGTGTGAAGATCGGTGCCATGAGCAAGGCTTTCACCAAGGAATCCGATGGCGACGACGAGGATGACGTCGGCGCGCTGCCGCCCTTGCCCGCGGGCGGCAAGAACTACATCACACCCCGGGGTTTCCAGCGCCTCAAGGACGAGTTGCTGGACCTGATCGACAACGAACGCCCCCGGATCGTCGAGATCGTGCACTGGGCTGCCAGCAACGGCGACCGCTCGGAAAACGGCGACTACCTGTACGGCAAGAAGCGCCTGCGCGAGATCGACCGCCGCATCCGCTTTCTGACCAAGCGGCTGGAGATCGCCGAAGTGGTCGACCCTTCGGTCCATGCGGGCAGCGAGCAGGTGTATTTCGGCGCCACGGTCACCTATGTGGACGACGAGGGCGTGGAGCGCACCATCACCATCATGGGCATCGACGAGGCCGACAGCGCGCAGAATCAGGTCAGCTGGATCGCCCCGGTATCGCGCGCGCTGCTCAAGGCGCGCGTGGGTGACGAGGTGGCCTTGCCCACGCCCGCAGGCGTGCGCATGCTGGAGATCCTGGAGGTCGCCTATCCCGAGCCCGGCGGCGGAAATCCGGGCCCGGCCTGAGCCCCGGGCCATGAAAAAAGCGCGGACTCTCAGAGCCAGCGCTTTTTTTCATGGCTGCCTGCTCAGGCAGATCCACGCTTTCAAGGCATCGATGCAATGAAGTCAATAGCCGTCAGGCGCAGGGTGCTCTGCTATCGATAGCGGATGCATGCGTCATTGCGCACTGGTTTGCTGCAGCTTCTGCAGCAGCTCCTGCGTCGGGTAGCCGTCCGCCGGCAGGCCCAGGCTTTGCTGGAACTGGCGCAGCCCGGCGCGGGTGGCGGGGCCCATCACGCCGTCGGCGCTGCCCGCATCGAAGCCGCGCGCATTGAGCGCGTTCTGCATGCTGCGCATCTGCTCGCGCGACAGCGGTGCCAGCTCGCGCGGCCAGTCGGCCAGCACGCCGGTGCCGCCGGCCAGTTGCTGGGCCAGCAGGCTCACGCCCAGCGCATAGTTCACCGAGTTGTTGTAGCGCAGTATGGCGCGGAAATTGGAGCCGACCATGAAGGCCGGCCCGCGTGCCCCGGCCGGAGCGATCACGCTGGCGCCTGCCATGGCCGGCAGCTCCTGGCCGCTTGCGGCCTGCACGCCCTCGGCGCCCCAGGCGCCGCTGTTCTGGCGCGTGCTCAGCTCGGCCCGCGCATAGTCGAAGCCGGCGGGCAGGCGCACTTCCACGCCCCAGGGCTCGCTGCCGTTCCAGCCCGAGTTCGCCAGGTAATTGGCCGTGGAGGCCGTGACATCGGGTATGGAGCCCCAGATATCGCGGCGGCCGTCGCCGTCGGCATCGACGGCGTATTGCAGATAGACCGAAGGCAGGAACTGCGTATGTCCCATGGCGCCGGCCCAGGAGCCGATCATGCGCTCGGCATCGATGTCGCCGTTGTCGATGATGCGCAGCGCCGCGATCAGCTCGCGCTCGGCCCATGCGGCGCGGCGGCCGTCGAAGGCCAGCGTGGCCAGGGCATCGACGACCGGGTAGTTGCCGAAATTGCCGCCGTAGTTGCTCTCCATGCCCCAGATGGCGGCGATGACGGGAGCCGGCACGTCGTAGCGCTGGCTGGCGGCCTGCAGCGCCCTGGCATGCTGCTGCATCTTGGCGCGGCCGTTCTTGACGCGCAGCGGCGAGACGGCGCTGTCCAGGTACTGCCAGGGCGTGCGCGTGAATTCGGGCTGGGCGCGGTCCAGGTGGACGATGCGCTGCAGTCGGACATGGGGCAGCACGGTGCGCACAGTGCGTTCCGAAATGCCGGCAGCCAGCGCCCGGGGGGCGAATGCCTGCTTCCACTGGGCAAAGCTGGCGGCTTCGGCACGCGGAACGTCTTCTTCCGGGACTGGCGCGGGCGCCGGGGCGGCAGGGGCCGTGGCGGCCGGCGTGGCCGGAACTGCGGCGGGAGGGGGTGGCGCCGTGGCGCAGCCAGCCAGCATGGCGGCCACGGCCAGGGCACCGCTCAGCAGGCCGCGCTGCGCCGGCGCGGTGGGGAAGGCGTCAAAGGTGTTGGGCATGGCCCATTGTCGCCTGACGCAGGCCGCTTGCCGGGACTGCGGCAGTCAGGATGTGCCCGCAGAATGCAACAAAATCTCTCGGCCGCATCATGGACCGGGCGCGGCGGGCCGGGCTCCGTGGGTCAGGCCATGACGCGGGTGGCGCGCACCACGGAATGCACGCGGCGCAGATTGCGCAGAGCGGTCTCGAGCTGCTGGTTGTTGTGCACGGAAATCACGAAGCGCAGATCGGTGGTGCCGACCGCGCCGTCGTCGGCCATTTCCACACGCGAGATGTCGGCCTCCGCATTGGACAGCTCGGCCGCCACGCGGGCCAGCACGCCCTTGCTGTTCTGCACGGTGACGACGATGCCGGCCTCGAACGGGCGGGTGATGTCCTCGGCCCATTCCACGGTGATGAAGCGGTCGTTGTCCTTTTCGCGCAGCTTGATGGCATTGCGGCATTGCGCATGGTGCACGATCAGGCCCTGGCCGCCCAGGTAGCCGACGATGGGATCGCCCGGCACGGGACGGCAGCAGTGTGAATAGTGCACCGAGCTGCTTTCCTCGCCGTTGAGCGTGACGGCGCCATGGAAGGGGCGGTTGGTGGTGTTGAAGCGCTCCTGGGTGATCAGCAAGGCATCGGGGCGCACGCCGTGCTTGGTCATGAAGGAGGTCATGCGCGCGGCCACCAGCGAAGGGATGCGGCGGCCCATGCCGATGTCCACCAGCAGGTCGTTGGCCGTGCGGTTGCCGGTGATGCGCAGGATTTCGTCCCAGACGCCCTTGTTGGCCTCGTCCTCGGGTGGAATGGTGTCTATGCCCTCGGCGCGCAGCGCCTGGGTCAGCAAGGTGGTGCCCAGCTGGGCGGCTTCGGTCTGGGCGGCGCTCTTGAGGTAGGAGCGGATCTTGGAGCGCGCGCGGCCCGTCTTCACGAAACTGAGCCAGCCGGGATTGGGCTTGGCGTCCTCGGAAGTGATGATCTGGATCACGTCGCCGCTCTTGAGCTCGGTGCGCAGCGGCACTTCCTCGTCGTTGATCTTGGCGGCCGTGGTGTGGTTGCCGACCTTGCTGTGGATGGCATAGGCGAAGTCCACCACCGTGGCGCCGCGCGGCATGGCCATGATCTCGCTCTTGGGCGTGAACACGTAGACGGCATCGGGGAACAGGTCCACCTTCACATGGTCCCAGAACTCGGTGGCGTCGCGCGTCTCGTTCTGGATGTCCAGCAGCGACTGCAGCCATTGCGTGCTCAGCTGGTCCGAATCATGGCCCTGCTGCGCCTTGTAGAGCCAGTGGGCGGCCACGCCGGCCTCGGCCACGATGTTCATCTCCTCCGTGCGGATCTGGAATTCGATGTTGACGCTCGACGGGCCGACCAGCGTGGTGTGCAGCGACTGGTAGCCGTTGCTCTTGGCGATGGCGATGTAGTCCTTGAAGCGGCCCGGCATGGGCTTGTACTTCTGGTGCAGCACGCCCAGCGCGGTATAGCAGTCCAGCGTCTGCGGCACGATGATGCGAAAGCCGTAGATGTCGGTGACCTTGGCAAAGCTCAGCTGGTTCTTCTGCATGCGCTGGTACAGCGAGTACAGCGTGCTTTCGCGTCCCATCAGGCGCGCCGGCAGGCCGCGGCGCGTGAATTCGGCGTTGACCTCCTCCTGCACGCGCTGCACCAGGTCGCGGCGGCGCATGCGCGAGCGGTTGATGGCCTTTTCCAGCGTGGCATAGCGCCAGGGGTGCAGATGCTTGAACGACAGGTCCTGCAGCTCGCGGTAGGTCTGGTTCAGGCCCAGGCGGTGGGCGATGGGCGCGTAGATTTCCAGCGTCTCGGAGGAGATGCGGCCCCATTTGCTGCGCGGCATGTCGCCCATGGTGCGCATGTTGTGCGTGCGGTCGGCCAGCTTGATGAGGATGACGCGCACGTCGCGTGCCATGGCCAGCAGCATCTTGCGGAAGGACTCGGCCTGGTTTTCCTCGCGGGTGTTGAACTGCAGCTTGTCCAGCTTGGTGAGGCCGTCCACCAGATCGGCGACATCGGCGCCGAAGCGCTCCACCAGGTCGGCCTTGGTCACGCCGCAGTCTTCCATGGCGTCGTGCAGCAGCGCGGCCATCAGCGCGGGCGCGTCGAGCTTCCAGTTGGCGCAGATGCCGGTGACGGCGATGGGATGGGTGATATAGGGGTCGCCGCTGCTGCGCCACTGGTCGGAATGGGCGCGGTCCGCATACAGATAGGCTTCTCGCACGCGCGCAATGCTGTCGGCATCCAGGTAACCCAGGTGCGCGAGCAGGCTTGTGAAGGCGCTGGCGGACACGTCGGCAGCCTGCTCGGCGGACATGCGCCCGGGCTTGGCTGCCGGCGGTGTGAGGGTTGCAGAGTTCGAGTTCTGGGCCGCGGTCATGTCCTAAATGTAGCGTGCATGCAGCGATGGGGCGCCGGCGGACATAAAAAAGCACCGACTAGCGGTGCCTTTAGGGTCCGGTGTGGTGCGGCAGCGCAACAGCTCAGCCCGGCACCTTCTTCAGCATCTCGAGGCCGACCTTGCCTTCGGCAATCTCGCGCAGGGCCGTGACGCCGGCCTTGTTCTTGGTCTCGATCTTGGGCGTGTGGCCCTGATTGAGCATGCGGGCGCGGTAGGTTGCGGCCAAAACGAGCTGGAAGCGATTGGGGATTTTTTCCAGACAATCTTCAACGGTGATGCGTGCCATCAGGAACTCCGGGATACGTCAGTTGGATTCGGGAATGTTGAGCGACTCGAAGGTCTCGGCGCGCAAGCGCCGCTGGGCCGCATATTTGAGGCGCTGGGCGTGGATGATCGCCTTCAGATCGAAAAGCGCGCTCTCGAACAATTCGTTGATTATAACGAAGTCGAATTTGGACACCTGGGCCATTTCCTCGGCGGCGTTCTTCAGGCGTAGCTCGATGACTTCGGGCGCGTCCTCGCCGCGGTTTTCCAGGCGCGCGCGCAGCTCTTCCCAGCTCGGCGGCAGGATGAAGATCAGCACGGCATTCGGAAATGCCTGCTTGACCTGCAGCGCGCCCTGGAAATCGATCTCCAGCAGCACGTCGGCGCCGGCCTGGATGCGCGCTTCGAGCGACTTCTTGGCCGTGCCGTAGCGGCGGCCGTGCACATTGGCCCATTCGACGAAGGCATTGTTGGCCACCATGGTGTCGAATTCGGAATCGGGTACGAAATAGTATTCGCGGCCGTGCTTTTCCTGCCCGCGCGGCGCGCGCGTGGTGTGCGAGACCGAAGGATAGACGCGGGCGTCGAACTCGCGCAGCGCGCGCACAAGGCTGGATTTGCCGGCGCCGCTGGGCGCCGACACGACAAAAAGATTTCCGGGATGATCCATGACGGTGTGCGTAGAGGGGAGGTTACGCATGGGAGATAGCTGGCTTACTCGATGTTCTGCACTTGTTCGCGCATCTGCTCGATCAGGACTTTCATGTCCACGCTGATGCGCGTGAGCTCCAGCGTGGCGGACTTGGAGCCCAGGGTGTTGGCTTCGCGGTGCAGCTCCTGGATCAGGAAGTCCAGGCGCTTGCCGATGTCGCCGCCCTTCTTGAGCAGGCGCTCGAGCTCGTCCAGGTGGGAGGCCAGGCGGGTGATCTCCTCGGCTACGTCGATGCGGATGGCAAAGGCCGTGGCTTCGGCCAGCGCGCGCTCCTGCGCGGCTTCGGGCGCCACGGCGCCTTCGCCCAGGGCCATGGCGTCCTTCCAGCGTTCGAGGAATTTCTGGCGCTGCTGCTCCACGAGCTGCGGGACCAGGGGCGCGGCCTGCTTGGCCAGTTCGCGCAGCTGGGAGATGCGGTCCAGCAGCATGTCGGTCAGGCGCTTGCCTTCGCGCTCGCGGGAGGCCAGCAGCTCCTCGACGGCCTGCTCGGCCAGCGCGGGAACGATGGCGCTCCAGTCGGTGGCCGGGCCGCTGCTGCCGCTGCACAGGCGCAGCACGTCGGCTACCGACAGCTCTCGGGCCTTGGGCAGCCAGGCCTGGACGGTATCCTGCAGGCCGACCAGGCGCTGCAGCTGGGCGGACGAAGGGGTGGAAAGCGTATGGCTGGCGTCGACGTCGATGGCGGCGCGAACTTCTACCTTGCCGCGCTTGAGGCGCGCTGTCAGCAAGGTGCGCAGAGCCGGCTCATGGGCGCGCAGTTCGTCGGGCAGGCGGAAGGACAAATCCAGAAAGCGGCTGTTGACCGCACGGATCTCAAGGCCCAGGCGGCTGTTTCCCTCAGGCGCTTGACCACCCTCAGCGGATGCGCTGTGCTGGGCACTGGCGTATCCGGTCATGCTGTAAACTGGCATTGGACTTTTGATGGATGCTTGCAATTGCGCGATTATCCGGGTTTCGCATCATCCTTGGGGTTTACCGGTAAAAAATGTCTACCAAGATTAAGCCAGCGCCCTTGCCGCCTGGCAGCGCGATAGGTGGTTACCGGGTGGTGCGCAGGCTTTCTTCGGGAGGGTTCGGCATTGTCTACCTGGCTCTGGATTCCGAGGGCAAGCAGGTAGCGATCAAGGAATACCTGCCGGCCTCGCTGGCCACCCGGGCGCCGGGCGAGCTGCAGCCGGCCGTGGCACCAGAAAAACTTTCGCTGTACCGCCTCGGGCTCAAGAGCTTCTTCGAGGAAGGGCGCTCCCTGGCCCAGATCTCGCACGCCTCCGTGGTGAGCGTGCTCAATTTCTTCCGCGAGAACGAGACCGTCTACATGGTGATGAACTACCTGGAGGGGGCAACCCTGCAGGACTTCATCGTCACGGCGCGCGAGCTCAAGACCGGCAAGGTGTTCCGCGAATCGACGATCCGCTCCCTGTTCGACGAGGTGCTGCGCGGCCTGCGCATCGTGCACCAGCACAAGATGCTGCACCTGGACATCAAGCCGGCCAATGTCTTCATCACCAATGACGACAAGGCCGTGATGATCGACTTCGGCGCCGCGCGCGAAGTGCTGTCCAAGGAGGGCAACTTCGTGCGCCCCATGTACACGCCCGGCTTTGCCGCGCCGGAGATGTACCGGCGCGACGCCATGCTGGGGCCCTGGACCGATATCTACGCGATCGGCGCCTGCATCTATGCCTGCATGCAGGGCACGCCGCCGCACGAGGCGCCGCAGCGCCAGGAAAAGGACCGGCTGACGCAGTCGCTGGCCCGGCTGCGCGGCGTGTACTCGGACAATCTGATCGAGGTGGTCGAGTGGTGCATGGCGCTGGATCCGCTGTCGCGCCCGCAATCCGTATTCACGCTGCAAAAGGAGCTGAGCCGCGAGGGCGAGCGCCGCTACACCAAGCTGGGCGTGGGCGACCGCGTGCGCATGCAGCTGGACACCCTGGTCACCGACGCCAGGAAGAACCTGCAGAAGATCAGCGGTGCCGGGGCCCTGCCCGGCGCTGGCGGCGGCACCGGGCGCAAGTCATGAAATTTTCCGTATTCCAGCTCAGCCGCCGCGGCGGCCGCCACATCAACGAAGACCGCATGGGCTACTGCTACACGCGCGAAGCCGCGCTGTTCGTGCTGGCCGACGGCATGGGCGGCCATCCCGACGGGGAGGTGGCGGCCCAGATCGCCCTGCAGGTGGTATCGGCCCAGTTCCAGCAGAAGGCCCGGCCCGCGCTCGAGGAGCCGCGGGCGTTCCTGGAGGAAGCCCTGCTGCAGGCGCATCGCCAGATCCTGCGCTATGCCAGCGGCAAGGGCATGATGGACACGCCGCGCACCACGCTGGTCGCGGCCGTGGTGCAGGACGGCTGCGCCACCTGGATCCACTGCGGCGATTCGCGCCTGTACTGGCTGCGCGACGAGGAGCTGCTGGAGCGCACGCGCGACCATTCGTACGACGAGATGCGCAAGGTCTCGCCGCTGGTCAACCCGTCCAACCGCAACGTGCTGTTCACCTGCCTGGGCTCGCCGTCCAAGCCGATCTACGACGTCAGCGAATCCCGGCCCCTGGCGCAGGGCGACCGGCTGCTGCTGTGCTCGGACGGCCTGTGGAGCAGCGTGCAGACGCCGCAGTTGCTGCAGCTCATGCACCGGCGGCCCGTGGCCCAGTCGGTGCCGGCGCTGGTGGATTCGGCCCTGCGCCGCGCAGGGGATGCGAGCGACAACGTCACGGCCATCGCCATGGAGTGGGAAACTCCGAATGCGCAGGAAGCCACGGCCATCTCCACCCAGGAGATCGAGGACGACGCCTTCGAGTCCACCATCCAGATGGGCTCCCTGGACACACCCGAGGACGAGCTGGACGACGAGGCCATCGAGCGCTCGATTGCCGAGATCAACGAAGCCATCCGCCGCTCGGCCGAGCGCCTGGTCAGGCGCTGAGCCCTGGCGGCGCGCCGCCATGCCGGGAACCGGCCGGGCTTTCGAAGAATCATTGAAACCATAGCTGAGAGCGCAGGCGCTGCAAGCGTCTGCCTGGATTTTGATCATGAAAATTGTGTTGGCCTCCAACAACCGCGGCAAGCTGGCCGAGCTGCAAGCCATGTTTGCGCCCCTGGGCGTGGAACTGATCCGCCAGGGCGATCTGTTCGAGGGCGAGGCGCCCGAGCCCTACGGCACCTTCGTGGAGAACGCCCTGTCCAAGGCCCGCTTTGCGGCCGAGCGCACGGGCCTGCCCGCGATCGCCGACGATGCCGGTCTGTGCGTGGATCATTTCGGCGGCCTGCCGGGCGTGGACACGGCCTATTACTGCACGCAGTTCGGCTACGAGAAAAGCGACGACAACAATGTGCGCGCGCTGCTGGAACAGATGCAGGGCGTGGAAAACCGCCGCGCGGCCATGGTCAGCACGCTGGTGGGCGTGCGCAGCCCCAGGGACCCCGAGCCGCTGATCGCGGTGGGCCGCGTGCAGGGCCTGATCACGACCGAGCGCCGCGGCACGCAGGGCTTCGGCTTCGATCCCGTGATGTTCATCCCCGAGGTGGGCATGACGTTTGCGGAAATGGCCCCCGAACTCAAGCATGCGCACAGCCACCGCGGCCGTTCCTCGCAAGCCATGCTCGCCCTGGTGAGAGATCGCTGGCTGTGATGATCCCCATTCAGCCTCAAGCCTCCGAAGCGGCCGAGGCCGCCGTGCAGCGCGATATCCAGCACTACATGCGCCCGGGCACGCTGCAGCTGGGCAGCCTGCCGCCGCTGTCGCTTTACGTGCATCTGCCCTGGTGCCTGAAGAAATGCCCGTACTGCGACTTCAATTCGCATGCCTGGAGCAAGGGCGACGCATTGCCCGAGGACCGCTATATCGATGCGCTGATGGCCGACCTGGAAAGCGCGCTGCCGCTGATCTGGGGGCGCACGGTGCACAGCGTCTTCATGGGCGGCGGCACGCCCAGCCTGTTCTCGCCGCAGGCCATCGACCGGCTGGTCGCGGGGCTGCGCGCGCGGCTGCGCATGGAGCCCGATTGCGAGATCACCATGGAGGCCAACCCCGGCACTTTCGAGAAGGACCGTTTCAAGGCCTTCCGCGCGGCCGGCATCAACCGCCTGTCCGTCGGCGTGCAGAGCTTCGACGACCGCCATCTGCAGGCCGTGGGCCGCGTGCACGATGCGGCGCAGGCCAGGGCGGCCGTGCGCGAGGCCGCCGACAACTTCGAGACCTTCAACATCGACCTGATGTATGCGCTGCCCGGCCAGACGCTGATGGACCTGCAGCGCGACGTGGACACGGCCCTGTCGTTCGCGCCGCCGCACCTGTCGATCTACCACCTGACCATCGAGCCCAACACCTATTTCGCCAAGTACCCGCCCGTGGTGCCCGAGGACGACACGGCCTACGACATGCTGGATCTGATCACCGCGCGCACCGGCGCGGCCGGCATGCAGCGCTACGAGGTCTCGGCCTATGCCCGGCCCGGCCACCAGTGCTTCCACAACACCAATTACTGGCAGTTCGGCGACTATCTGGGCATAGGCGCCGGCGCGCACAGCAAGCTCAGCTTTGCGCACCGCATCGTGCGCCAGGTGCGCTTTCGCGATCCGGCGCGCTACATGGACATGGCGCTGGCCGGCACGCCGCTGGCGCAGGACAGCGAAGTCCGGCGCGCCGACCTGCCGTTCGAGTACATGCTCAACGCGCTGCGCCTGCGCGGCGGCTTTGCGCTGCAGGAGTTCATGGAGCGCACCGGCCTGCCGCTGTCGGCCATCGCCGGGGGACTGGACCAGGCCCAGGCCAAGGGCCTGATCACGCGCGAGCTGGGCCGCGTGGTGCCGACCGAGCGCGGCTTCGACTTTCTCAGCGATCTGCAGGCATTGTTTCTTGCGGACTGACGAGGCCGCGAAGCCAAGAAAAAAGGACGCCTGGAGCGTCCTTTTTTTTTGTCTGGACCACTGGTTCAGCCGCAGCGCGCCGCCGTGATCTGGCCTGCGCTGTTGACGATGAGGTTGAGCCGCTCCTGGTTGTATTCCATGGTCGCGGGCTGGTTCTCGCCGAGCACGCGGGCCACATAGGAGCCGGACTTCTTGCGCGCGGCTTCCACGGTGGCGGCGGTATTACTCTTGCCCACGAAGGACTGGGCGGCCTGGGCGTTGCAGACCTGCAGCGGGCGCGGCGGCTGCGAGGGCTGGCCGCCACCCGAGCCGCCCATGTTGGCGCAGCCTGCGGCCAGCAGCGCAAGCGCGCCCAGGGCGGCGGCCCATGCCGCACGGGATGCCTTGCGGGGCTGCTGGGAAGGGATGAAGCGAGATGGCATGAATGCTCCTTGAATCGCGGACAGGATCGAAGACCCCGAGCTTAGTGGGCCTGGGCGGCCGGTGCTGTCAGCATTGTTTGCAAGACGCCTTGCGCGCAAAAGCATAAAAAGGGAGCGGCTGGCGCTTGCTGCTCCGTCATTCCAAGACGGATATGCATTGAAAATCAGGATTTGACGGCGCTGCCAGCTCTCTTTTCATGAGCGTCAGGGCTTGCATATTGAAACACCGTCGGCTCCAGCTTGTGCGCGCGCAGCTGCCGGGCGGCCTTCTCGGCCTGCCTGGCCGAGGCAAACGGGCCGGTGCGGATGCGCGTGACTTCGCCCTTGTTGCTGTGCAGCGTCTGCGCCATGGGCGTGAGCCCGGCGTCCTGCAGCAGCGCCGCGGTGCGCTGCGCATTGGCCTGGTCGGAGAACACGCCCACATTCAGATAGAAGCGCCCGGGCTGCAGCTGTGCCGCAGGGGCTTGCGCACCGGCCTGGGCGGGCTCGGGTGCTGCGCCGGCCTTCGCCGGTTGCGGCACGGGCGCCTGGGCCTTGGGCGGGGCGGATGGGTGTTCCGGCTGCGGTTTCGATGCGGGGGCGGGATCGGGCGGCGGTTCTGCCGCAGCCTGTGGCGCGGGCTGTACGGCAGGCACTGCAGGCGGTGCGGGCTCGGCATCTGCCGTGGCAGGCAGGGGCACTGGTGAAGGAGCCGGCGCCGGGGCCGATGCGGCAGGTAGGGCGGCGGGAGCCGGGCTGGCAGGAGAGGGCGCAGTTGGCGGCGCGGCATGCTGCTGCGCCGTCAGCCAGGCCAGGCCGGCGCCGGCCGCCGCGGCGATCGGCAGTGCGGCGACCAGTCCGGCCAGGATCTGCTGGCGGGGCGTGCCGGCCTGTGCGGCCAGCTTCTCGTGCGCTTGGGCGACGGTGGCCGAGCCCGTGATGGCGCGCAGTGTCTGCGCGCGGACCTGGCGCCACAGCCAGCCATTGCCCATGAGCCCGGGCACGACCACGGCGGCCAGCCATAGCGCGGCGGCCACGCCATAGGCCATGGGCGCAGGCATGGACGGCCGGATGCCCCACCACCAGGCAAGCGCCGCCACGGTCACGCAGCCCAGGTAGCGGCCGGCTTCGGTCCACAGGCCGCGCCAGCAGCACCAGGCCAGGGTGAAAAAACCGGCGGCCGCATTCCAGCTGGGCAGTCCCTTGTCCAGCGCGTCGAAGCGCGCGAACTGGCGCAGGTAGTAGGCGCGCGAAGAAGCACGCGTGCGCGGCCCCAGGCGGCTGGCATAGAGCTGGGGCAGCAGCCCGGTTTCCTCGTCGTAGGGCGGGCCGGCGGGGGCATCGGATGCCCCTGGCGCGCCGCCCTGCGTGCTGTGCTGCAAGGCATAGGCAGCGGCCGCAAAGGCACCGGCCACCGAGGGCGGCAGGCGCGAGGTGCCGGACGCCCCGCCGGATGCTGCGGCATGGGCGTCGGCAGCCGTGCCGGAGGCAGGGGGCTGCGAAGAGGCGAGGGAGACGGTGTCCGGAGCGGAGGCCATGGGCGCAGATTGTGGCATGCCGCCATGGCGCCGCCATCGGGGCCGCCCGCAGGGTGGCGGCCGGCAAGCCCTTCAGGATTTCACAAATGTCACCAATTCGGCGGCCGAAATGACTTTTAAACTCTTCGCCTTTTGTAGCACGCGCCCATTGCGGAACATGCCCGGGCGCGCGATGGACAGGGTCAACAGGGCGACATGCCCGGGAGTTTGGGTTTTCATGCAGCAGCAGTACGAGTGGCAGTTCTTCCGCGCCGGCGAGGTGGATCAGGTGGTGATCCGCACCGGCCAGGACATTGCCCACATAGGAGAGCTGGACCAGAAGCTGTGGGTGGCGCTGGCCTGTCCCACGCGGGGCATCGAGTTCGACAGCGCGACGCTGGATCTGATCGATACCAGCAAGGACGGGCGCATCCGCCCGCCCGAACTGGTGGCCGCCTGCGAGTGGGCCGTGTCCTGCGTGCGCGATCCGCAGGTGCTGGCCGATGGCGGTGATGTGCTGCAGCTGGCCAGCATCAACGCCGACACCGAGCAGGGCGCACTGCTGCTGGCCGAGGCGCAGCGGGTGCTGGCCCTGGCCGGGAGCCCCGAGGCCACGTCGCTGACGCTGGCCCAGGTGCAGGAGCGCCTGGCTTCGCTGCAGGCCCTGCGCTTCAACGGCGACGGCGTGATCAGCGCCGCCACGGCCGGGGGCGACGAAGCGCTGGCCGCGCTGATCTCCCGCATCCAGGAAACCTATGGCGCCGTGGACGGCTGCGATGGCGTGCCCGGCATCGACCGCGCCAAGGCCGAGGCCTTTTTTGCCGATGTGCAGGCACTGCAGGCCTGGTTTGCCCAGGCCGCCGAGCTGGGCTGCCATCTGCAGCCGCGGGCGCGTGCGCTGGCTGCGGCCGAGGCCGTGAATGCAGTGCAGGCCAAGGTGGACGACTTCTTTGCGCGTGCGCGGCTGGTGGAGTTCGATCCCCGGGCGCAGCTGCCGCTCAATCCCGCCGAAGAGGGCTATGCGGCCCTGGGCCAGAGCGTGCTCAGCGGCAGCTCCGAAGCGATTGCGGCGCTGCCGCTGGCTTCCGTCACCGGCGAACGCCGCCTGCCGCTGGTGCAGGGCGTCAATCCCGCCTGGGCCGCTGCGCTGCAAGTCCTGCGCGAGCAGGCGGTGGAGCCGGTGTTCGGCCAGGCGCTGACGGTGCTGGACGAAGCGCAGTGGGAGCAGCTCAAGGCCAGGCTGGCCCAGTGCCAGCAATGGCTGGCCGCGTGCCCGGCCACGCCGCTGGGCGCGCTGACCGAAGTACAGGTGCAGGAACTGCTGGACAGCGGCCTGCAGGCCGCACTGATGGCCTTGCTGGAGCAGGACGAGGCGGAGAAGGAGCACAGCCTGCAGGCGCAGGCGCTGGAAAAGCTGATCCGCCTGCAGCGCGACCTGCTGGCGCTGCTCAACAACTTCGTTTCGTTCTCCTGCTTCTACCGCCGCGAGGGCGCGGCCTTCCAGGCCGGCACGCTGTTCCTGGACGGGCGCAGCTGCGACCTGACCGTGGAGGTGGCCGACGCGGGTGCGCACGCGGCGCTGGCCGCCATGGCCAAGACCTATCTGGCCTATTGCGAATGCCGGCGCGGCAGCGAGAAGAAAACCATCGTGGCGGCCTTCACGGCCGGCGATGTGGATTTCCTGTTCGTGGGCCGCAACGGGGTTTTCTACGACCGTGCCGGCAACGACTGGGACGCCACCATCGTCAAGCTCATCGACAACCCCACCAGCATCGGCCAGGCGTTCTTCTCGCCGTACAAGAAGTTCCTGCGCATGGTGGAGGAGCAGGTGGCCAAGCATGCGGCGGCCAAGAACGACGTGGTCAATGCCAGCCTCGGCGACAGCGCGGCCAGGCTCGCGACGGCGCCCAGGGACCTGGCGCCTGCGCCCGCCGCGGCCGCGCGCAAGACGGACGTGGGCACGGTGGCCGCCATCGGCGTGGCCCTGGGCTCGCTGAGCGCCGTGGCGGTGGGCATCTTCGGCAAGTTCATCGAGCTGGGCCCGTGGATTCCGGTGGCCCTGCTGGGCATCATCCTGGCCATCTCCGGCCCCAGCATGATGATCGCCTGGCTCAAGCTGCGCCAGCGCAGCCTGGGCCCGATCCTGGATGCCAGCGGCTGGGCCATCAACGGCCGCATGAACATCAACCTGAGCTTGGGGCGCAGCCTGTCGCAGACGGCCAAGGTGCCCTTGAACGCGCGCCGCAGCCTGGCCGATCCCTATGCCGACAGGCACGGCCTGCGCAACACGCTGTGCGCGCTGGCCGTGCTGGCCGCGGCCCTGCTGCTGGCCTGGCGCATGCACTGGCTGGACGGCGTGCTGCCGGCGGGCTGGCAGCACGGTGCTTCCACCGCCGCGGCTGCGGCCACGGCCGAGCCGGCGCCGGCCGCCTCTGCTGCACCCGCTGCACCCGCTGCAGCGGCTCCGGACGCCGCAGCGGCACCCGCTTCTAAGTAAGGCAATTTGATAAGGCAAGTTCTTCGCCGGCACGATGGCGGACCTGCCGGCGGATAATGGCCGCTCATGTGAGCCGAGGGTCCGCAAGGGCCGGGCTCGCAGCCCATGGATGGGCACCTTTTGGTAGCCGTTCACCAGAACCTTGAAAGCGCAGAAATCTCCGTGGTTTTTGCGTTTTTTCTCTGGTGCTTCGGAAAATGCGCCGCGCCCACCCGCGCGGCGGGAAAGCAAGGCATGAGCTGGCAAGACTTCAAACACCAATACCTGGTGCGCTTCTGGTCGCCCGTACCCGCAGTGATTGCGGCAGGCGTTCTCTCCGCGTACTACTTCGGCATCACCGGCACCTTCTGGGCCGTGACCGGCGAATTCACCCGCTGGGGCGGGCATATTCTGCAGTTCCTCGGCGTGGACCTGTCCGGCTGGGGCTACTTCAAGGTCATCGGCCTGCAGGGCACGCCGCTCACGCGCGTCGACGGGGTGATGATCATCGGCATGTTCGTGGGCTGCTTCTCGGCCGCGCTGTGGGCCAACAATGTCAAGCTGCGCCTGCCCAACCACCGCATCCGCGTGTTCCAGGCCATCGTCGGCGGCATCATCGCGGGCTTTGGCGCGCGGCTGGCCATGGGCTGCAATCTGGCGGCCTTCTTCACGGGCATTCCGCAGTTCTCGCTGCATGCCTGGTTCTTCGCGATAGCCACGGCCATCGGTTCGCTGGCAGGCGCCAAGGTCAGCCTGCTGCCCGTCTTCCGCATTCCGGTGAAGCTGCAGAAGGTCAGTGCGCCGCAGCCGCTGGGCCGGCGCGAAGCCCAGGCCCGGCACCGCTTTCGCATCGGCATGGCGCTGTTCCTGGCCTTCGTGGTCTGGGCCGTGGCCAAGGTCTTCGACGCGCCCAAGCTGGGTTTTGCCGCGCTGTTCGGCCTGGCCTTCGGCCTGATCATCGAGCGTGCGCAGGTCTGCTTCACCTCGGCCTTCCGCGACCTGTGGATCACGGGCCGCACGCAGATGGCCAAGGCCATCATCGCGGGCATGGCCGTGGGCACCATCGGCATCTACAGCTATGTGCAGCTGGGCATGGACCCCAAGATCTTCTGGGCCGGACCGAACGCCGTGATCGGCGGCCTGCTGTTCGGCTTCGGCATCGTGCTGGCCGGCGGCTGCGAGACGGGCTGGATGTACCGCGCCGTCGAAGGCCAGGTGCACTACTGGTGGGTGGGCCTGGGCAACATCATCGGCTCCACGCTGCTGGCGCTGGTCTGGGACGACATCGCGCCCGTGATCGCCGTCAACTACGACAAGGTCAACCTGCTGCGGGAGCTCGGCCCCCAGGGCGGGCTGCTGGCCACCTATGCGATGCTGGGCGTGGCGCTGGCCCTGGTGCTGTGGTGGGAAAAGCGCTTCTTCGCCCAAAAGCAGCGTGCGGCCGCCGCGCTGCAGGCAGCCTGAACAACCAAGGAATCCTCATGAGCCAACCGCAATACGTGCCCGATTTCCGCCTCGACATGGTGGGCGAGCCCTGTCCCTATCCCGCCGTGGCCACGCTGGAGGCCATGCCCCAGCTGCTGCCCGGCCAGATCCTGGAAGTGGTGTCGGACTGCCCGCAGTCGATCAACAACATTCCGCTCGACGCCAAGAACCACGGCTACGAGGTGCTGGAGATCCAGCAGGACGGGCCGACCATTCGGTACCTCATCCGTAGATGAGGTTGCTCCCCCGAAGCGGCTTTGCCTGGGCGGCCCCGCCGCTTTCCCCTAGCCGGGCGCTCTCTTTCCCCTAGCCGGGCGCTCTCTTTCTACGCGCTGCGCGCTACGGGAGGGGGACGATGCCTTCAGCTAGGCGCCCCCGCCGCGAGGCGGCTCTTGGTCGGCATCTCTGAGTTGGGTCGTGCCGGGTTAAGCGCTGTGCTCTGAATCACCGTTCGAGAATTTCGCCATGACACAAAAAATCGTTGTGATCGTCCATGCCGCGCCTTATGGCAGCGAGCGCTGCCTGTCCGCCCTGCGCGTGGCCATGGCCTTGCGCGGCCACGATGCGCGGCCCGAGGTCAAGCTGTTTCTGATGTCCGACGCCACCGTGGTGGGCCTGCCCCATCAGCACGACGGCGCGGGCAGCGGCCTGCAGGCCATGGTCGAGCAGCTGGTGGCCGAGGGCGTGACCCTCAAGCTGTGCCGCACCTGCGCGCTGGCGCGCGGCCTGGCCGAGCTGACCCTGATCGGGGGCGTGGAAATCGGCACGCTGCCCGAGCTGGCCGACTGGACGCTCGAAGCCGACAAGGTCCTCACCTTCTGACCGGTACCCTCAAAAAAAGAGAGCTGCCTGCGCCCGCTCCTTCTCGTCATCGTGGATGAATCCATGCCAACGATCGGGATGAAAGGCGCCGGCAGCTCATTTTTTATGAGCATCAGGCGCGGGGCAAGCGCACGTTGGCCAGCAGCGGCATGCCCGTGCGGCGCGTGAATTCCTCGTAGCTGATCGGCGGACCCATGCGGGTGTCGGCGCTGTTGGCCTGCCAGTAGACCCAGCTGCGGCCCGTGGTGGCGTCGTAGACCAGCTTGAACAGGTAGTCCGGCACATGCACCTGGTTGGCGCCGATGGTCTGGACCGGGCCGCTGAACACCGGGCCCGTGAACACGAACACATCGCCCTGGGCGCGCAGGGCGTACTTGCGCGTGTCCTCCTCCACCTTGGCCCACACGCCGGCGTTGTGCACCTGGTTCTGCGGCACCATGTTGGCCAGGCTGAAGCTCTGGGCCATGGCCTCGGGCGAGGCCATGTCCGCGGCCGGCGCCATGTGGCCGCGCGAGAAGCCCGAGCGCTTGTAGTCGTCGAGCTCCGAGCGTTCCATGCGCGGCAGGCGCGCATCCGCATAGAACTTGTCGGTGCGCTGCAGCCCCTGGCCCTGCAGCAGCTGCTGGCGGTTGAGGCGTTCGGCCACGAAGACCGGCGTCTTGGTCAGCCCGCTGTGCAGCACGGCAAAGCCGCTGAAGCACAGCTCGCGCTGCTGGGGCTGGACCTGCAGCGACGGCGCGCGGCCGCCGGGAAAGAACTGCGGGCAACTGGCGAAGGAAGTGGCCGACGAAGCGGCCGTGCGCGTGGGCTGGCCGGCCGTGGTGCCCGACGGCCTGTGGTGGCCCGCGCTTGCCGTGCCCTGGCCGGCGTGGCCTGGTGCAGGCCGGTGCGTGTTGCCGGTGTCCGCAGGCCAGCCGGATTTGCGCAGGCTTTCGAGCGCCGGAATATGGATGGCCGAAAGCGCGGCGGCGCCGAGCTGGCCAAGGCTCCAGTGCGGGTTGAAGCTGCAGCTGGCAATCTGGAAGCTGGCCAGCGCCGCGGCCAGCGCCGAGGCGGAAAACTTCTGGAAGCGGCTGAAACCCGAGCGGGTTTTCTTCTTGGCGGAACTGCGCTTGCGCGCTGGCGTATTTTTGTTCTTGGCGGTCGTCATGCAGTCGGCGATGGTACGCCGACAATGCCTTTGAAAATCGCTGCTGCGCCTTTGCAGACGCAGTTTGTTGCTATGGTTATGAAACCGTGTGTTTCATCGGCCGCCGCGGGGTGCAGGCGGCGCACAGCCCGGCTGCGGCATGCTCCGTCAGCGGGCCCCGCTTTCGCGCAGCCGGGCCTGGACGGGCAGCCCGTAGGTCAGCGGCAAGGCCCCGAAGCGCTCGGCCGAAACGGGCGGGCTCAGCAGGTAGCCCTGCCAGGCATGGCAGCCATGGGCCTGCAGGAACAGGCGCTGCGCCTCGGTTTCCACGCCTTCCGCGATCACATGCAGGCCCAGGCTGGTACCCAGCGCGACGATGGTGCGCGCAATGGTGGCATCGTTGGGATCGGTGAGCACGTCGCGCACAAAGCCCTGGTCGATCTTGAGCTGGTCCAGCGGCAGGCGCTTGAGATAGGACAGCGAGGAGTAGCCGGTGCCGAAGTCGTCCAGCGCAAACCCCACGCCATGGGCCTTGAGCTCGCCCATCTTCCGGATGGTGTCCTCGAGGTTGTCCAGCAGCAGTCCTTCGGTGAGCTCCAGCTTGAGCTTGTGCGGGCGTGGGCCGGCGCTGGCCAGCGCGGCCAGCACCTGGCCGACGAAGCCCGGCTGGCGGAACTGGCGCGGGCTGACGTTGACGGCCAGCGTGAGATGGGCCAGCCTGGGCTCCTGCGCCCAGGTGGCGAGCTGCCGGCAGGCGGCCTGCAGCACCCATTCGCCCAGCTGCAGGATCAGCCCGGTTTCCTCGGCCAGCGGAATGAAGACCGCCGGGGAGACGTAGCCTTCGCGCGGATGGCGCCAGCGCAGCAGCGCTTCGCAGCCGCAGACGGAGTTCCCCTGCACCTGGGGCTGGTAGAACAGCTCGAACTGGCCGGCGGCAATGCCGGCGCGGATGTCCGCCACGAGCCGGGCCCGCGCCCGCACCACGGCCTGCAGCTGCGGGTCGTAGAACTCCAGCGCATTGCGTCCCGTGGCCTTGGCCTGGTACATGGCCAGGTCGGCGCGCTTGAGCAGGTCGGAGATCTGTTCCTGCGCTCCCGAGAAGACCGTCACGCCGATGCTGGCCGTGGCATGGAAGGCCTCGCCCTCGAGCGGATAGGGCTCGCGCAGCAGGGCCAGGATGCGCGAGCCTTTTTCCCGCGCCAGCGCCTGGGCCTGTCCGGGGCTGTCGGCCAGGTCCTCGAACACGACCACGAACTCGTCGCCGCCCAGGCGCGCCACCATGTGGCGGCCGGCAGTCCCGTTGCGCAGCCGGCGCGCCACCTCGCACAGCAGCGCATCGCCCTGGTCATGGCCGCGCGTGTCGTTGAGTGTCTTGAAGTTGTCGATGTCCAGCAGCAGCAGCGCCCCCCAGCCGTTGCGGTGTGCCTGGGCGTCGAGCACCTGCTGCAGGTGGTCGCGCAGCATGCGGCGGTTGGGCAGATGCGTCAACGGGTCGTAGTAGGCCAGGTGGCGGATCTTGTCCTCGGCGGCCTTGCGCTGGCTCAGGTCCACCATGGTGACCAGGTAGTCTTCATCCAGCGCGATGCCGGCGATCTCCACCAGTCGCATCTGGCCGTTCTTGCAGCGGATCTCGTATTCGCGGGCGGGAATGTGGCCGTTGTTCTGGCGCGCCTGCATGCAGTCGGCGAGCCAGCTGCGGCGGGCGTTCTCGCGCACCTGCGGATCGGGATAGACCTGGCGCCACCATGCCTCGGCATTCGGTATGTCCTCGACGCTGTAGCCGCAGATCTGGACATTGCAGTCGTTGCTGAAGGTAAAGCGGCCGTCCTCTCGCACGATGCTCAGTCCCACGGGCAGATGGCGCAGGATGTTGCGCAGATAGCGTTCGCTGTCGCGCAGGGAGTCCTCGAGCAGCCGGCGCGCCGTGATGTCCTGGACCACGGCAATGTAGTACAGGCCTTCCTCGTCCTGGGCGCCCATCGACGAGACCGAAAGGTCGATCCAGATTTCGCGCCCGTCCTTGCGCCGCAGGCATTTTTCGAGCTGGTATTCGCGAATCTCGCCGGACTTGAGCCTTTCCAGCTGTTCCAGGTCCCTGTCCAGGCCCTGGACATGGGAAAGGTCCAGGAAGCTCATGGCGTAGAGCTCTTCCAAGGTATAGCCGAGGATGGTGCTGTAGCGCTCGTTCATGCGCACGGCCCGGCCCGTGGCCATCTGCACCTGTGCGACGCCGACGGCCGCCTGGTTGAAGATGGCGCGCAGGCTGCTTTCGCTTTGCTGCAAGGCCTCGCTGGAGATTTCCGCTTCCTGCAGGGCCTGCATGCGCAGGCGCACCAGCAGCGTGACGAGGGCCGCAAGCAGCAGGGAGATCGCCATGCCCATGCCCGCGATCCAGTGGGGTGCGAATTTTTCCGTCGTGGACAGCGCCACGCCCATGGGCCTGAACACCAGGCGCCAGCGCCGGCCATGCAGCTGCAGCTCCTGTGTCTCCTGCGGTCCGGCAGCGGGCCAGTCCGCAGAGGCATACAGCGGCTGGGGCGGCGCATGCGGCCGGCCCATGGGCCCTGTGTCGTCGATGCGCACCGCGACGTTGTTGAGAAAGCCGTTGGCATGCACGGCGCGGACCATGTCGGCGACACGGATGCTGACGGCCGCCGTGCCGAGGAAGTCTTCGCTGAGGCTGGCGGCATTGCCGGTCTTGAAGACCGGTGCCCTGAGCACGATGCCGGTGGGAAGATCGCTTTCCTGCACCAGCGTGAACGGCGCCGACAGGGCGGTGCGGCCGGTGCCGCGCGCCACCAGCTGGGCTTCGAGGTTGGCCGGCTGCGACGTGATGTCCAGGCCCGGCACGCCGCTGTTGCCTTCCATCGGCCACACATATTCGTTGATGTGGTAGTCGGCATGCCAGTAAGCGGGATGCACGGGATTGAACGCCTCGCCCGCCGGGGCCTGTGCGCGCCGCCGCAACTCGAAAGCGCTCAGTTGCTCCAGCGGAACCCAGCGCGCGAACGAGAGGTTCTTGATTTCAGGATAGTGGCGCTGGAGATTGCGCTCGGCCACGATGCGGTCGAATTCGCGCCGGCTCAGGTGGGGCTTGAGCAGGAACAGGTCCCGCAGGCCGTTGACGACTTCCGTATAGGCATTGAGGCGCTGCGAAAGGGCGTTGGACGAGGCGCGCACCTCTTCGGTGAACCGCAGCTGTGCCAGCGTCTCGCTGGATTTGCGCTGCAGATGAGCGAGCCAGAAAGTCAGAGCCAGTCCCAGCACGGCCACTGCAATACCTGGCAGCCACTGTGTTCGTGCGCGTCTGGAAGTAGGGACTGTCATGGGCAGGGTGCCGCAGCATACGGCGCGCGGACAAGGCCTGTGTCTGGAGCTTTTGTTTCATTGTGACACTTTGATTGTATTTTGATACATATGTAGATACCCCAACCCGCAAGCTGCCAGGAGCTGCGCCCGTGCTGGCGGCCCCATGAAAAAAGCCCTGCGGGTCAGGGCCGGCAGGGCTTGCAACATCCAGGGTCGTGCCTCAGTGGCGCCGGGCCGTCGCCTCGGGATCCAGGATCTGCGGCAGCGCGCATTGCAGGCCGCTGTCGCTCATGGCGATGTCGTGTTCCTGCTTGGCGGTTTCCACCGACATTTCGCGTGGCAGGGGCACGCCGTTCTTGACGGCCAGGATTTCGGCCATCACGCTGACGGCGATCTCGGCGGGCGTCTTGCTGCCGATGTACAGCCCGATGGGGCCGCGCAGCCGGGCCAGCGAGACCTCGGTCTCGCCGAAGTGCTCGATCATGCGCTCGCGCCGCGTGTGGTTGTTGCGCCGCGAACCGATGGCACCCACATAGAAGGCGGGGCTGTGCAGGGCTTCCAGCAGGGCCAGGTCGTCGAGCTTGGGATCGTGCGTGAGCGCAACAATGCAGCTGCGCGCATCGGGCCTGAAGGCCGTGACGGCATCGTCGGGCATGTCCGTGATCTTGTGGACCTGGTCCACCGACCAGCTGCCCATGTATTCCTCGCGCGGGTCGCACACCGTGACCGTGAAGCCGTTGAACAAGGCCATGGTGGCCAGGTATTCGGCCAGGGCGCCGGCGCCGATGAGCAGCATGCGGTAGCCGGGGCCCAGGTGGTTGACCAGCGTGTGGCCGTCGAACTCCAGGGCTTCGGGCTGCCCGGCCGCCTGCAGCGTGACGGCGCCGGTTTCGCAATCCACACGGCGCTCCACCAGCGAGCCGCTTTCGAGCCGGTCGACCAGCTGCTGCAGGCTGGCCGCGTCGGGGTTGAATTCCAGCAGCAGCTCCAGCGTGCCGCCGCAGGGCAGGCCGAAGCGGTGGGCCTCGTCGGCGCTCACGCCATAGCGCACCAGCTGGGGCGTGCCCTCGGGAATGCCGGCACCGCCCAGTGCCCGCGTGTGGCGGGCGATCAGGTCGTCCTCGATGCAGCCGCCCGATACGGAGCCGATGGCACGGCCGTCTTCGCGCAGCGCCATCATGGAGCCGACGGGACGCGGGGACGAGCCCCAGGTGCGCACCACGGTGGCGAGCAGCGCGCGCTGGCCGGCCTGGCGCCAGTCGCGCAGGGCCTTGAGCACCATGACGTCGATATTGTCCATTTGGGGTCCTTTGTCGCAGGGGCCGCAGCAGTGCAGCGGCGGGGCAGTCCAAGGCATTTTCCCTCAGCCCTGATGGCCTGTGCAGGTGGCGGCCCACCGGCCCTGAGGAGAGCATGTCTGCCGCCGGAGTGTTCGCTGTACGGCCGGGCAATGCAAGAAAAAAGGCCTTTCCGCCAACCCCAGTCTTGGCCGCAGCTGCGGCAGGGGAGCGGAAAGGCCGGCTGCGCTGCCCCTGACTGGCCATCGGCCGGCGCGGGGCAGGGCCTGCCAGGGATCAGTGCGCGGCCGTCTGCTGGCGCAACTGGCCCACCTTGGCCGGCAGATCCTTCCACTCCTGCAAGCCGTACTGCGCGCGCATGGTGTTGAGCAGCGTGGCGATCTGGGCGTCGCTCAGGTTGTGGCGGAAGGCCGGCATGGTTCCCAGGTCGGGGTGGGCAGGTTTCTGTATGCCCTCCAGCACGGACAGGATGGCGTTGTCGGGCGAGGCGGCATGCAGGCTGGTGTTCAGCGCCAGTTGGGGGCGCACGCCGAAGGTGCTGCCCGAAGGATCGGCACGGTGGCAGCCCATGCAGGCGCCCTGGTAGAGGCGGTAGCCTTCGGCGTCCAGTGCCAGCTTCGGGGTGGCGGTCTTTTCCCGGATCAGCGCCTGGGCGTCGCCGGCAGGCGCCTTGGCGTCGCGGTAAGACATCAGATAGGTGGCAATCGCGTTCAGGTCCTCGTCCGACTGCTGCGACAGGCCATGGGCCACGGGCGCCATGGGGCCGGCCGCCACGCCGTGGCGCGGCGAGAAGCCGTTCTTCATGTAGGTCACCAGGTCCGCATGCGTCCACGGCAGGGGCGAGGGCGACTTCGCGGTCAGGGCCGGCGCATCCCAGCCTTCGGCGCTGCCGCCGGCGAAGTGGAATTCGCCGGTCTTCTCGGCCGCCAGGCCGTTGCGCGGCGTGTGGCAGGCGCTGCAGTGGCCCAGGCCTTCGACCAGGTAGGCGCCGCGGTTCCATTCGGGCGCCTGCGTTTCGTCGTCCTTGACCACACCGGGCTTGAGATACAGCCAGTTCCAGGCGGCAATGCCGCGGCGGATGTTGTAGGGGAAGTCCAGCGCGGTCTTGGGCGGCGTGTTCTGCACCGCCGGCTCGCTCATCAGGTATGCATAGAGGGCCTTCATGTCCTCGTCGGTCACGCGGCTGAAGGCCGTGTAGGGGAAGGCCGGATAGAGGTAGTTGCCCTCGCGGTCCACGCCATGGCGCATGGCGCGCTCGAAGGCTTCGAAGCTCCAGCTGCCGATGCCGGTCTGCGCATCGGGCGTGATGTTGCTGGTGTAGATGGTGCCGAAGGGGCTGGGCATTGCCAGGCCGCCGGCATTGCGCTGGCCGCCGGCAGCGGTGTGGCAGACGGCGCAGTCGCCCATCTCGGCCAGCAGCTTGCCCTTGGCGATCTGCTGGGGCGAGAACTCGGCCGTGGGAATGCCGGCCTGCGGAGCGATTTCGCCCTGGTGGGTAAGCGCCAGGCCGGCTGCGGCCAGCACGGCCACGAGGGCCACGCCGCCGGCAACGATTTTCTTGAACGTTCGCATGGTTGTGTTCTTTGTCTTGTGGGTCACTTGGACGAAGCGGCAGCCGGTGCTGCAGCCTTGGCGGCCTTGAGCGCTGCCAGCACGCGGCTGGGCGTGAACGGCACTTCGAACAGCCGCACGCCGGTGGCGTCGAAGATGGCGTTGCCCACGGCGGCGGCGCTGGGCACGGAGGCCGATTCGCCGGCGCCCATCGAGGGCTCGTCGGGACGCTCGACCAGCAGGGAGTCGATCTCGGGCAGCTCGTCAAAGCGCAGGATGGGGTAGCCGCCCCATTCCAGCGAGGTCACGCCCTGCTTGTCGAAGGTCACGAACTCCTTGAGCACGCGGCTGGTGGACTGCACCACGTTGCCGTGCACCTGGTGGCGCACGCCGGCGGGATTGACCATGGCACCGGTATCCTGGGCGACAAAGACTTTGTCCACCTTGACTTCGCCGGTCTCGCGGTCCACGGTCACATCGACCACCCAGGTCGCCCATGCCGCGCCATAGCCCGGGAACTTGCTGTGGAAGTAGCGGGCATAGGCAAAGCCGCGGC
This sequence comes from Comamonas sp. w2-DMI, assembly GCF_040187735.1. Taxonomy (NCBI): domain Bacteria; kingdom Pseudomonadati; phylum Pseudomonadota; class Betaproteobacteria; order Burkholderiales; family Comamonadaceae; genus Comamonas; species Comamonas sp. w2-DMI. The sequence goes on from NZ_JBANEL010000006.1 coordinate 158,202, forward strand.
CCTTGACCAGGCGCTGGTCCGCGGGAGCCGGGTTGCGGTGGGCCGGGCCTTCCACCCAGCCGCACTGCTTCCTGGCTTCCTGGATCAGCGCCACGGCGCGCGGATCCTTGAGATAGCGCAGGCGGTACTCGATGGGGTCGGCCTTGGCCAGGTAGGCGCATTCGTCGATCCACGATTCGTGGGCGAACACATTGGGCAGGGCCGAGACACCGCGCATCCACGAGGCGCGCACGATGGGCACGGCGTCCTGCGAGATCACGCGCATCTTGGGGTATTCGTACTGCGGAATGGCCGTGCGGTCGCCCATCTGCTGCGGATCGACCTTGGCCGAGACCTTGCCTGTCAGGATCAGGGCCAGCGCAGACGCGTTGTTGGACGGGTAGCAGGTGCGCAGCTCGTAGGCCGCCACGTTGTTGTGCTCGTCCAGGCCGCCGCGGATGCGGATCAGCTGGCCCGTGCCCTTGGGCTCCCAGCCGGCTTCCTGCTCGCGCATCAGCTGCACGCGCACGGGCTTGCCCACGGCGGCGGCCAGCAGCACGGCGTCGGAGGCCACATCGTCGGCGCAGTTGCGGCCGTAGCAGCCCGAGGCTTCCATGCGGGTGACGTTGATGTTGTCGGCCGCCACATCCATGAGCTTGGCCACGTCGTTGCGCACGTCATGCGGGTTCTGCGACCCGGTCCAGACCTGGATCCTGCCGCCGCTCACTTCGGCGACGGCGCAGGAGGGACCGATGGAGCCGTGGATGTGATAGGGCCACACATACTCGCGCGCCAACGGGGTCTTGGCCTGCTCCAGGGCTTGCAGCGAGCCTTCGTCCTCGCGCAGCATGCGGTCGGTCTTGGGATGGTCGGCCAGCGTCTTGTGCAGGCCGGACAGCGACAGGTCGGGCAGGCCGGCCCATTCCTTCCACTGCACCTTGAGCTGGCGCATGGCGGCAATGGCCTGCTCCTCGCGCTCGGCCACCACGCCCACGAAGTCGCCCTGGACCACGACCTTGACGATGCCGGGCAGGTGGGCAATGGACTTCTCGTCCACCGACACCAGGCTGGAGCCCAGCGGGGCCGATGCATCGGCGCCCGTGTAAGGCGGGCGGATCACGCGGCCGTGCAGCATGCCGGGCACGCGCAGGTCATGGATGTAGGTGAGCGCGCCCAGCACCTTGTTGGGAATGTCCACGCGCTGCACGCTCTTGCCGATGTATTCGAAGCCCGACTTGCGCAGCTCGATCTTGTCGTCGATGGGCAGCTGCAGGTCCTGGCCCTGCACCAGATCGCCGTAGCCGATGCGCTTGCCCGCGCCGAGCACGAAGCCTTTTTCGGTGGTGAGGCGCTCGGCGGGCACGCCCAGCTTTTCGCTGGCCAGCTGGATCAGCAGCTGGCGCACCTGGGCCGCCGCCTTGCGCATGGGCAGTGAGGAGACCTGGATGGTGTTGCTCGCAATCGTGGGGCCCAGGTCCGGCGTGCGGGCCGTGTGGCCCAGCACCATGGTCACGGCGGCAAAGTCCACATGCAGCTCGTCGGCCACCAGTTGGCCCAGGGCGGTGCGCACGCCGGTGCCCAGGTCGACGTGGCCGTTGTAGGCCGTCACCGAGCCATCGGCGCCGATGGCGATGAAGCTGTCCACCAAGTTGGCGGCCGGCACCGGGAAGGGGCCCTTGGCTGCTGCTGCTGCTTCAGGAGCGGTCTGCGCCATCAGCAGATGGCCGCCGGCAACGGTGCCGACCATGAGCATGCCCCCGGCCTTGAGCAACTGGCGGCGGGTGAGCTGGGCGGGATGGGAGGCCTGGTTCGAAGCGAAGAATTTCATGATCAGGCAGCCTTCGCGACGGTGGAAGAGGAGGATGCGGCGGGAATTGCCGCGCTGCGGCCCTGGGCGATCAGCTCGCGGGCACGAGCCGCGGCCTGCATGATTTCCACGTGGGTGCCGCAGCGGCACAGGTGGCCGGACAGCGCCTGCTTGACCTCGTCGTCGCTGGCCTGGGGCTTGTGGTTGAACAGGCCTACCAGCGCCATGATCATGCCGTTGGTGCAGTAGCCGCACTGCGCAGCCTGCGCATCGATGAAGGCCTGCTGCACCACATGCAGCGTGTAGGTGCGGCGAGGCTGGGCATCGCTCTTGTCGCCATGGCCTGCGGCGCTCACGTCCAGCACGGCGCGGTCGTGCAGCGCCTGCTCGCCGGCGGCCTTGCTGGCTTCGGGCGACAGTCCTTCCAGCGTCGTGACCTGCTTGCCTGCCACCACGCTCACGGGCACGGAGCACGAGCGCGCCACCTTGCCGTCGATCAGCACCGCGCAGGCGCCGCATTCGCCCAGGCCGCAGCCGAACTTGGGGCCGTTGAGCTGCATGTCATTGCGCAGCACATAGAGAAGAGGAGTGTCGGGAGTGGCGCCCTGGGCGTCCACTTCTTGACCATTCAGGGTGAATTTCATGGCAACAAGGAGCGTGGGTTCTGGGAAGGATTGTCTTATATGTATAGTCAATTATAAGACCTATCAAAAAAATGTCAGGACAACCCGAAATGCCGTGCGGACCCGCCGGCGCGCTGTAGAGAAAAGCGGGCGTGCAGGCAACGTCCTTCCATGTTCCGTTGTGGTGGTCGTTACATCCTGCTGTTACGTGACACCAACCGTAACAGCGCCCGCATCCATCAGGCACAGTCTCCTACCCTTTCCATATAAATCAATGACTTGGGAGGAGGGTGGCAGGCAGGCCCGCGCGGTGCGGCAGATGGCATGCATGTTGCAGCGGAATACACAAGGGGCTGTCGCGGTGACCGTCCCCCGTGTGTTTTCCGCTTTCCGGCCCCAGGAGGTTCCATGTCCGCCCTCTCCGCATCTCTTCCCAGCACGCAGCCGCGCATGTGGGCGCAGGTCGAAAAGTCTTGCCTGAAGCCCGGGAGGTCTTCCGTGGTCTCTTTATCTCCCTCCGCACCGTTGAGCGACGAAGGTCTCAATGCCATGCTGATCCAGTGCAGCCCGGATGTGCAGATCATGCGCCACGGCCGGTTGCTGGCCGCAGAAGTCGGCCAGGTACTGAAATTGGGCGATCGGGTGGTCGTACCCCCGGCAGGACATGCGCAGGCCGTCTTTCAGGAGCAGGAAGGCCAGGCCGTGCTCGGCACCTTCGAGGGCGGGTGCGATGCGTCGCTGGTCTATTTCAGCAAGAAGAACGGCGCCTGCTCGGTGGTGTTTGACGTATTCGCCGGCAAGGTCGAACTTTCCCTGTCGTCCATCAGCGAAGGCCGATTGGGTGGTCGAAAGGCTGCTCATGCGGGGCGCAGGGCGGTTGGCTTCCACTGCTATTCCAAGTCCATCGCCGGCCGTTGAGCAGGAGGCGCAATCCATGCGAAACGATCACCAGAATCTGGGCAAGGTATCCCGGGAATACATGGTCTGGCTTTGCAATCTGGAGGAGCTCAGGCTGGTGTACGGGCCCGAGTTGCAGCAGCAGGCACTGGAGGTGGCCGTGGAGCGCCTGCAGAGGCAGGGGCTGTCGGCGCGACTGGCGGAGCCGAAAGGCTGCTCTCTGCTGGCGTCGGAGTCGCTTTGCCCGACCGAAGGCGCGGAGACCGAGGACCAGGCACAAGACCGGCTGGAGCGCATCTGCTCGGCCATCGGCCGCGAACCCGTGACGCTGGGCGCTAAAAAGGCCTACCTGCAGGTCGAGGCGCAGGCCCTGGGCGGTATTTCCCTGCACAGCATGAGCGAACTGCATGGGCGCTCGCGTTCGGTCGCCTGCCGCAGGCAGCAGCCGGCAGCCAGAAACCTGCGGCCCAGATGGCGCCAGGACTACCAGCAGGACATGTACCTGGCATGCCGCCTGCTGGATGACCTCAGGCTCGGCATCCTGGCGGTGGCGTTCCAGCCCGTGGCCGCACTGAACTCCGCGGGACCGGGGCCGTCGATGTATTACGAATGCCTTTTGCGGCGCAATATATCGGCCGAGAGTGACGGCTATGGGGTGCCGGACGCCATCCAGGCGCTGGAGCGGCTGGGCCTGGTGGAGCGCCTGGACCGCAGCGTGTTGTGGACTGCACTGGATGCACTGGTTGCCAATCAGGAAGTCAGCCTGGGCTGCAATGTTTCGGCCCGATCGTTTGCCAGTGCAGCCTGGTGGACCGAGGTGCTGGTCTACCTGGAGGAGCACCCGGGCGTGGCGCAGCGGCTGGTGGTGGAAATCACGGAGACCAGCAGTTTCCCCGACGAGAAAAGCGCGCAGGCGCTCATACGCCATCTGCAGATACTGGGTGTTCGCGTGGCGCTGGACGATATCGGCACGCAATGCGGTTCGCTCGACATCCTGGACAAGGTGCGTGCCAACATCATCAAGCTCGACAAATCCGTGCTGGAAAAGGCTGCAGGCGGCCAGCCCACGATGAAAATGCTGCAAAGCGTGGTGGGGGTTTGCACGGACCGCGGCGTGAGCGTGATCGTGGAAGGCATCGATTCGGCGGCCGCGCTGGATACCGCGTTGGGTGCAGGGGCCAGCGGCGCCCAGGGCTATTTCATTGCGCATCCGTCGTTGCATCTGCACGGCCTGTTCGACCAGATACTGCATGTGCCCGATGTCCTGCTGCAGATGGATGCCGCGGCCTATGACTGGGCCCATATGCTGAACTGGAGCCGCCCGGACAGCTCCACCATGCCCGGGCAGAGAATGGCCTGAAGCCGCGCGGGCCGCGCATCGGGCAAACCACAGCAGGCCGCTGTGGTTTTTTCATAGCTGCATGCGCTTTTCCTGCAAGGGATTCAGTAGTATTCCGCACTGAAATACTTCAGGATATTGCGCTGATAGCTCCTTTTTCAGGAGCAATATTTCTATCTCTGGCGTACCCGGGCCCGGCGCTGGGCCATCGCAAGGTGGAACAGCTCCATGAAGCGCGGCGCCACATTGGAGATATGGAAACGCTTTCCGGTCTCTATGGCCGCCCGGGCATAGCGCTCGCGCCGGGCCGGATCGGCCCTGAGCTGGCGGATGGCGTGGATCCAGGCATCGTCGTTGTCGGGCAGCAGCAGGCCGTTGACATCGTGTTGCACCAGCTCCGGCACAAAGCCCCAGTTCGACCCCAGCACGCAGCCGCCGCGTGCCAGGATTTCCATCAGGCCCCAGTTGGCAACGCCATAGCGCAAGGGGTAGAGGAACAGGTCCACGTCGGCCAGCATGCGGGAGAACTCCGCATACGGCAGATGCCCGGGAAACTCGACAACCTGAGCCGCGGGATACACCTTGAGCAGGTGCTCCTGGAAGCTGGCCACCTTGTTCTGGTAGCGGCGCTGCACCCATTGCTGCTCGTATCCGTAGGTGACGGCCTTGGCATCGCCGATGGCAATGAAGCGGGTGTTTTCGCCATCACCCTCGCGCACCATGCGGTCCACCAGGCGGATGTAGGTCTCGAACCCTTTGGCGCTGGACAGGTCCCGGGCGGAAAACGCGATCGTGAAGCGCTTGCCTTCCTGCGCCGCGGCGGCATTGTTTTGCAGGGGCGGCTGGATGTCGAAGCCTTCGAACTGGACGGCAATCCGCTCCTGCAGCAGCGGCGGGAACATCGAGCGCGCATGCGCGCTGGGCACGATGGTCAGGTCGCTGCACAGCACCTGGTGGTAGTGCAGCATCTCGGTGTTGCGGTCGGCCAGGCGCTGCGACATGTCGGGTGGATAGGCTTCATCCCAGCCGTGGGCCAGATAGCTCGGGAATTCGATATAGCTGGCGATGGCCGCATCCAGCTCGTCATACAGCCAGTTGGGCGAAGCCCACAGGGAGTGCGCCACCACGAGGTCGATGCGCTTTCCCTTTTCCTTCTCGAACGCCAGCAATGCCTGCAGCATGCCCTTGCACAGGCGCGCGGAGCGCTCGACCTTGCTCGAGTAGTAATAGCTTTGCGGCCCCATGATGTCCCCGTCGGGCCTGAAGGCAATCAGATGGTCCACCGTGGCGGCATGGCGTTCGACATGCCCGGGCATGGTCATGAACCAGCTGTCTGCCATGCCCTGGGCACGCAGGTGGCTGCACAGCAGGCTGTACTGGCTGGGGTAGACCGCACTGATGAAGACGATGACGGGTTTTTCCTGCATGGTCGGATGGGGCTATGAAGTCAAGACAAGGTGGGGCTGGGCATTCAGCCGGGCATCGGAACCTCGGGCTCTCCGTCGCTGATCTGGTACTTGCGCATCTTTTCCCACAACACCTTGCGGCTGATGCCCAGATGCTGGGCCGTGTTCTGCCGTTTCCAGTCATTGGCGCTGAGCGCCGCGATGATGCGGTTGCGCTCGTCCATGTCCCAGTTGCTGCGGTTGGCCAGCAGGGTTTCTCCGCCGGTTTCCGGTGGGAAAGTGCTGGCAGAAAGGCTCTGGGCATGCTTGAGGATGCGCTCGGTGGCTCCATCGGCGGCCCAGTCGCGCGTCTGGCGGGCGGCGACGCCGATACGCTCGGCCAGGTTGCGCAGCTCGCGCACGTTCCCGGGAAAGTACATCTGCGCCACGGCATCCAGGATGAAGAACGGCGGATCGCCCAGTTCGGCCATCATGTCCTCGCCGACGACCTTGCGCAAAATGCTGTGGAAGATGGCCAGCTTGTCCGGCTCGCCGCGCTCTTCCAGGCTGGGGATCTGCAGTTCGATCACGGCCAGGCGAAAGAACAGGTCGGCGCGGAACTTGCCCTCATGCACCAGCTCGCGCAGCGGCTTGTTGGTGGCAGCCACCAGGCGAAAGTCCAGCCGCACCGGCGAGGCTGAGCCCAGCCGCGTGACCGTGCGTTCCTCCAGCACGCGCAGCAGCTTGACCTGCTGGTACAGCGGCAGGTCGGCAATCTCGTCGAGGAACAGCGTGCCGCCGTTGGCCTGCTCCAGAAAACCCTTGTGCGCCGTCACCGCGCCCGTGAAAGAACCCTTGGCATGGCCGAAGAACAGCGACTCGAAGAGACCATCCGGAATCGCGCCACAATTGACCACTATGAACGGCCCCTGGCCGTAATGCGAGTTGCGCTCGTGCAAGCGTTCGGCAATGCGCTCCTTGCCCACCCCGGTCTCGCCGACGATGAGCACGCTGTGTTCGCAGTCGGCAAAAGTGTCCACATCGTTGAGCAGGCGCTGCATGCAATCGGCCACGGCGATGATGTCGTCGGAGCGCTGCACCTGCCGCTGGTTGCTCTGCATGCGCCGCAGTATGCGTATCAGCATGGCGCGCAGTTCCGCCCCGGTGAAGTCGAACGGCAGCACATGCGAATACTCCATGGCATAGCTGCCCGGGCTGGCTTCGCGCTGGCTGGCACTGACCCACAGGACCGGCATGCCGAAGGTGCCTTCCACCCCCTGGCGCGTAAAGCGTGCGCCTTCGAGCACCGTGACGCTGACCACGGCAATCGCATTGCCCAGCTCGCTGGGGTCGGCAGGCAGGGTAAGGCCATCGGCGCGGATCACGTCCACGCCCAGATTGAGCATGCAACGCTCCACGCGCTCGGCAATATCGGCTTGGCCTTCCCAGACATAGATGACCAATTCGTCCAGATTCACGGTATCTCTCTTTTTCGGATGGTATGAAGAATGTTCTGTTTGCTCACTCGACGAGCTGTGCCGGATTGCAGGCAATGTCGTGCAGTTGTACGTCGGCATAGCCGATCTGCACGCCGAGCAACTGGAGCAAAGGGCCCAGCACGGAATCGAGCAGTGCAAGGATGGGATCGAGCACGACTCTGACGATGGGAAGCAGTCCGCCGACAATCTTGACGACGTTATTGACCAGACCATTCAGGATTTCCGTTAGGAAATCCAGCTTGATATTCAGTAGCTTGAGGCCAGATGTATCCAGCTCCACATCAAGAAGGTTCTTGCCAAGCGCGTTGCCTATGGATTGGCCAATTTGCTGTCTGGATCCGGCAGTTTTTGTCAGAGCGGCCGCCTGATCGCTATAGGGCTTGTCCATGGCGTACTCGTACTCCAGCAACTGATAGGAATTGGTGTTCTCGATGGGAACATCCAGCTTTGCCATTACTTTGACTGGAGCATCCAGAATTTTGAGAATGTCCAGCAATGCGCTTGCCTCCACTCGCAGATCAAGCAGATGGAAACGATCCTTTTTCAGGTTCGTCCAGGCTTGTGTTGTATTGGTCATGGCTTCTGGCATATCTGCCAGCGATATATAGGCCAACCCTGGTTTCGTACCGATACGGGCTTTGTGCGTACTGGCTTTGACATGGCACATGATCTCTTCCAGGCGTGCGTCTGCCGAGCCAACTTCCAGGTTTACTGGCAATTCCAGCAAAGCACCAGTTGATGGCATGGACACCTTCAGATGTATCAAAAGCAGGTTCAGATCCAGCAGGTTGTTGTCCTTGCTCAAGGCGGTCAGAGCCTTCAGCTTGATGAGCGCGCGAATCTGTCCGTTATGTGCCTTGGTGATGTATTGACCAGTAGCTTTATCTATGCCAGCCCTTCCTGACGCAATGGTGGGAGGCTCGATGATTTTGACTTGGACCGTGGCATCGGCCACTGGCTTGAGGTTCAGTATGGTGCCGGGAATACTGATGGCGGAATCCTTGTTCGCCACCTGCAGGCCTACCATCAGAATGTCCAGAAGGCTGGTGTTGGCCTGCAGACCCGCAAGAGGGTCGTTGGAGTCGACCCCCAGTTCAAGCAGGCCTTTCTGGATGCCGTTCTTGAGCAGATTCAGTCGCAATCCGTTCAGGTCGACAGGCAAGGCCAGACCGAGCAGTTTTTCCAATGCGTTGATGCCCACGTCTGCAGTGCTTTCACCGCTGCGCGCTGCTGCCTGGATGCTGGCTTGCAGCAGCGTTTTCAGGTCGACGGTGGTTCCCAGCAATTCGTCATAGCTGCCGGCGCCGAGATTCAGCGCCTCCGTCAACCACAGAAGATTCACTTTGGAGTTGGCCAAGCCCTGATAGTCGGCAAGGCTCAGATTGATCTTGGTGCCCAGGAGCGAGGAAAGGAGCGCGTTAAGCAGGCCGTCGTTGAGTTTGACCACACCCGCGCCCACGGAGAAGGTCGCTGTGGCGTCGCTGGGTGGAAGCGCTGCCGTAGCAGTCGCCATGACTTCGGAGTTGCCCGTGAACGGGACAAGCTTGAGTGTCTGGCCGACAAGGGTCACACGTGCGGCATTGAATACGCCATTGTTTTGCTGGTTGCCTTTGTAGCCGTCCTTGGCAGTCCAGTAGCCGCATTCCACCTGCGTCTCTTTGTTTTTGGCCGTGATCTCGGGGGGCCATTGCGCATTTATGCTTTTCGTGCCTGCTTTCTGGGCGTCGGTGCAAACGGAGGCATTCTTGAACCCGTTGACTGACTCCAAAGCGGCCAAGTCCGCAATGCGCTGCAGGTCGCGCTTGGCCGAATACATGTAGCCGATCTGGATGACGCCCAGCAAGGCTAGCAGTACCAGCGCCAGCAGCGCAAATTGCACCAGCAGAGCTCCTCGCTGCACATGGTATGCGCAGCGGGGGACGGCTCGAGGTGCGTGGAAGGGCATATATGTCTCCCGCATTTTCTAGAGCACCTTGAAATGCACGACGATGCGGTCACTGATGTGCAGCTTGGTCGGCTCGGCCAACCAACTGCTGCTGCCGCCCAGCAAGGGGTGCAGCGTGTATTCCACGTCGAATTTGAACTCGCCCTTGCTGCAGTCCCATGTAGCAGGGCTTGGCATGGAAAACTGGTTCGCGTCCAGGCCGCTTTGCGTGAGATGCTGCCGTATGGTTGTCTGTACCTTGGATTGGATAACGACACGGTTGCTGCCTGCATTGCTGCCATCGCACGGTGGGGAAGTGCTGGTGATCAGCGTCAGCGCATGGCGTGCCCCATCGCCCGCTGCACGGTTCAGTGATTGCTGTGTCTGGAATGCACTCCAGAACACCAGCAGCCCCAGCAGCAGGACAATCATGAGTGTGGCGATCAGCGCAAACTCGATGGCGGCGACACCACGCTGACGCAGGCCAGAAACAATGATCCGGCGTGTTATCACAGCATCCTCCTGTCTACCAGCAGGCTGGCGCTGGCCTGCAGAGCAACCGGCAGAACAAGGCCCAGACCCGGAATGGCGGGAGCAATGGCGTTATCGCGGTAACCGGTAATGGTGTAGGACACCAGGACCATGCACGGAGTGCGTATATCGCAGACCAAGCCGGCGTTCAGGCTGGTGTCCTGCGTGCAACTCTTGTCATCGAGAGAGCTGACGCGGCAGACCGTGAATTTCACATTGCTGGCATTGGGCCGAAGGGTGGCAGGGAGCCAGGCCAGAGCGTTTGCCACGGTTTCCCGTGCATTCACCTCACGGTCGGCCCAGGTGGGGGCATACCGCAATGCCGCCCTGGCACCTTCCTCGACGGCATGCTGCATGGATGAGCGCACCAGAAATGTCAGGCCATAGCAGATGATTCCATACAGCAGCGCAAAAAACACCGGGAAGATGATGGCCCACTCCAGCGCATAGACGCCGCGCTGGCGGCCGCGTGGGGCTGCGCAGATGGCTGTGGAACTATGTCGCGGGAACATGGGATCGCTCCTTGAAAAAGGTATTGGCAAGAAGTGCGCTACTTGGCGCTTACGCCCGTTTCGTATTGCTCGGGGATGGTGGTCTCGAAGCTCTTGAGATAGCGCTGGTAGCTGCGGCTGGCCTGCTCGCCGTCGATATGGCGTGGGCGCAGGCCCGGCAGGGTGCTTTGCATGTCGAAAAGCCGTTGCGTCGCGCTGCCGATGGCAATGCGGTGCAAGGGCTGTGCGGGGGCCTCCCGGTGGTCCGAGGCAGCAGTTGGGGCTGGCGCACTCGCATGGTGGCTGCTGCCTTCGGGTATTGGAGCGGGCACAACATCGGCCTGTACGGAAGCCACGGTACGCTCCGTGGCTTCCTGCGTCTGGGCACTTGCTGCGGTTGCGGCAGATGCCAGCAGCATCGACAGCAGCAGGGGATGCAGCCGGGTCGACGGAAAGGTGAAAGGACGGGGCATGGCTGGCTCCTAAAGCGGGTTGTCGCGTGTACGGCTTTCCGATGCCAGTGCGGAAGCAGGCGCGGTGGTGGCATCTCCGGAAGGGGGTGCGAGCTGGCGGGTGGCCTGCAGCTCCGGACCGGCTTGCTGGACTTGTGTCTGCTGCAGCATCGGCACCTGTACCGGCACCGAAGGCCCAGCCTGTGCAGGACCTGAATCGGCACGTGCCTGCACAGCCTCACGTACGCTGGCAAGCTGGGTCTGCAGCGTCTGCAGGGAGTGCTGGTCTATCAGTGCGGGTGCATTCTTGCCCTGGGGCTGCGAAAGGCGTTGCAGCAGGCGCGTGGCTTCTGGCTGGTTGCCGCTGGCCAGCCAGTAAAGGGCGAGGTTCAGCTGCACGCGGGCGTTGGCAGGCGCCAGCTGCGCGGCCTGCAAGATGGGCAACTGAGCGGCCGCCAGGCGGCCGTCCAGCATATGCGCATAGGCCAGGTCGCTGAGCACGTTGGCATCGATGGGGTTGAGCTTGCGGGCCATTTCCAGCTGCGCCACAGCCTGGCCGTACTGGCCCTGGCTCGCATGGAGCAGCCCCAGACCGCGTCGTGCACGTGCCGTGGTGCTGGTGTCGCCTCCTGTCAGCAATGCGGTATAGGCCTGATGGGCCTGCGAAAACTGGCCGGTATTGCGCAATGCGTCGGCTCGCAGAAGCCGGATCTGCGGTGTGCTGCCGTATTGCTGTTCGAAGGCTTCGGTATGCGCGAGAGATGCATACCACTGGCCGGCCTGCTGCATCTGCGTGATCAGATCCAGATAGGTCTGTGCGGTATCGACCCTGGTGGCCTGTTCGGCCTGCAGCATTTGCTGCCGCGCCTCGGCAGCCGTGTTGTCCTGCGTCACGCCATAGCCCTGCGGCGGTGCCTTGCTGGCACAGCCGGTTGCTGCTGCGGCGGCCAGAATCACGGCAATCAGCCGGTGCTCGGGCCGGAGGTATTGGTGTGGCATGCTTAGCGTCCCCCCATGCTGGAAAGTGAGCGGATCACCGCCATGAAGCCGGGGCCTGCCGTGATCACCAGGAGTGCGGGCAGCAGGGTCAACACCATCACGCCCGTCATCTTGACGGTGATGGATCCGATTTTTTCCTTGAAGCCGGCCTGGCGCTTTTCGCGCAGGCGTATGCCGAATTCGCGCAGCGGCTCCTGGACGGCGCCCCCATGGCGGTCCACTTGCACCAGCAGGTTGACGACGGCGCTCATGTCTTCGTCGGCGCTCAGGTGCGTGAGCCGCTGGAATGACTGTTCGCGGCTGCGCCCGCTGGCATAGAGCTGATTGGCCAGAGTCAGTTCGCCGCTGAGTACCGGCAGCACGCTGCCGAATTCAGTGGCCAGGATCTGCAGGCTCTGGTCGATGCTCAGGCCCACGCCCTGCAGCAGCCGCAGCAGGTCCACAAACAGCGGCAACTCTTCCACGACCTGCCGGCGTCTTTGGCGGGCCTTGGACTGCATCAGCCATTTGGGCAGCATCAGGCCGAAGCCGAAGCTTAGAAATCCATAGATGAGAGCCTTGCTGCCGCTGGGCTGAAGCACCAGCAGGGCCAGCAAGGGCAGTGCCGCTGCCAGCACGATGCGGCTGCCTATGTAGGCTAGGCTGCCGTTACGCAGACTGATGCCGGCCTGGTCCAGCAGCTTGCGGTCCTCATCGGCCAGCAGCGCCTTGGCAATGCCTTTGTCCAGCCAGGAGGGTGGCTGCACGCTGGCCGCCAGGTCGTGGAATGCAGCAGCGCCGCTGTTCTGTACCGCGCCGGGCATGGAGCTGCTGCCGGGCAGGTTGAACGGATGGGCTGCCGAAGCCGCTGCGGAGGCCGGTGCCTGTGCACTGGCCTCGCGGGCGTGTAGCAGGTTTTCCACACGCTGGGCCGCCAGCGCCGAACGCCGCAGGCGCCAGATCATGTTGCCGGCCAGCAGGGCAATGCCAAGCGCACCCAGGCTCAGGCTGATGGTCCATAACTGCTGGGGCGTCATGAGCTGCCTCTTTCCGCACCGGCGGGTGCCATGGTGCCTTTTGCTTGCCGGGCTGTCATTTGAGCCTCGCAAGACGGTAGAGAAGGAATGCGCCCAGGGCTTCCAGTGCCGCTGCTGCCAGAACCATCTTCCGGCCGCTGGCGTCCTGCCACATGCGCATGAAGTAGCCCTGGTTGAGCACCATGATCAGGGTGCCCACCACGATGGGCAGCAGTGCCAGCACCCAGGCCGACAGGCGGATTTCTGCCGACAGCGCATGCAGCTCGCGCTCCGCCGACTGGCGATCCCGGATATAGGCCGACACGCGCTCCAGCACCAGATCGGCGCGTCCGCCATAGCGCACGCTCATGCGGAACACGGCCGCCAGCAGTCCGAACTCCGGGAGGCGCCAGTTGCGTTCCAGCTGTCCCATGGCCTGCCCCAGGTCGGGCAGGGCACTCAGGTTGGCAGCAGCCTGTTGCAGCGCATCGCCAAGCGGCGCAGGAACGTTGTTCACCGCCATCTGGAAAGCCGCATGCGGCGAGTTGCCGATGGTGATCAGGCGCACCATGTTGTCCAGAAAGCCGGGCAGTTGCTGCAGCAGCTTTTCACGGCGCTTGCTCAGCCGGCGCCAGATGCCGAAGCTGCACAGCAGGTCGTAGGCAGCCAGGGCCAGCAGTCCCAGCAGCGCGCCGCCTTGCAAGGCGGCGAGCACAGCCAGCAGCAGGCCGCCTGCCGCAAGCAGGGCCAGCATGCGCGGCGCGATACCCCAGGCATCGATACCCAGGTGGCGCTGCAACAGGGAGTGCAGCCTGTTCCAGGTGCCATGCGGCGTGGAGGACGAAACCGCAGATGCCGATGCGGCCTGCTGTACTCCCGGCATGGACTGCATGCCGTCGATGGCCGTCTGGCTTGGGAGAATGTCCAGACTGCGCTGCAGATGGCTCTGCACGGATCTGGCCTGCTCCTTGCGATGTGCGCGCGCAAACATCCACAGGGCAAGGGCCAGCAGCAGGCAGGCCATTGCACCCAGGATCAGCGTTGCGGGGGCCATGCCTGTCATCGCACGCCTCCCTGGCCTGCCTGCTGCATGCGCCACCAGCTCAGCAGCTTGGGCGAATGCGGGGAAATGCCCAGCGAAATCCAGTGGTCGATTTCCTGGCCGTCTGCGGTGACCTGGGGTTCGTAGCGGTACAGCTCCTGCATGGAGATCATGTTGTCGGTCATACCCGTCACTTCGGTCAGCGACAGCAGGCGACGACGGCCGTTGGACAGGCGCCCGATCTGCACGATGAAATCCACGGCGTTGGCAATCTGGCGGCGCAGGCTGACCTCGCTGCCCTGAAAGCCGGCAAAGCCGGCCAGCATCTCGGCCCGGTACAGGCATTCGCGCGGCGAGCTGGCATGGATGGTGCCCATGGAACCATCGTGGCCGGTGTTCATGGCCTGCAGCAGATCCAGCACTTCACCGCTGCGCACTTCGCCCACGATGATGCGGTCGGGGCGCATGCGCAGGCTGTTGCGCAGCAGGTCGCGGATGCTGACATGGCCTGTGCCGTCGAAGCCGCCGGGGCGGCTTTCCAGGCGCACCACATGGTTGTGGTTGAGCGACAGCTCGGCCGTGTCCTCGATGGTGACGATGCGCTCGCTGCCGGGTATGAAGCTGGCCAGCGCATTGAGCAGCGAGGTCTTTCCCGAGCTGGTTCCTCCGCTGACCAGGATGTTGCAGCGCGCCTGCACGGCCATTTCCAGAATCCGGCAGATATCGGAATTGAAAGTGCCCAGCTGCACGAGTTCTGTCGGCGTCAGGGGATCCTTGCGGAACTTGCGTATGGACACCGAGGGACCGTCGATGGACAGCGGCTCAATGATGACGTTGATGCGCCCGCCGTCGGGCAAGCGGGCGTCCACCATGGGGCTGGATTCGTCCAGGCGCCGGCCCAGCGGCGCCAGGATGCGGCGCACGATGCGCAGCACATGCTCGTCATCCTTGAAGTGCAGGTTTTCCCGCTGCAGTATGCCGCCGCGCGAGACATACACATTGCTGTGCCCGTTGATCAGGATGTCTTCGACACGCGGATCCTCCAGCAGCGGCTGCAGCGGCCCCAGGCCGGTGAGCTCGCGTGTCAGTGCATGGGCGACCAGCAGTGCTTCCTGCTCGTTCACCGGCACGGAGTGCAGGCGTATGTAGCTGTCCAGCTCCATCAGCACGAACTGTGCGATCGCGGCCTGTGACCAACGGCCGAATTCGGCGCCGAGTTCCTCGATGCGGCTGAGCAGATGCTCGTGCGTACGGTGCTTCAGATCGGCAAACAAAGGCGTGTGCTCGAAGTCGCTGGCCGGAGCTTGCGTCGTAGGGGCGTAAACCGTGGTGGTCATGGTGCGTTCAGCTTCTTCTGATGCGTTGGATGATGCGGCCCAGGGCGCTGGCAGGCGCCTTGCCGGCGAAGGAGTCCAGGGGCGCCAGGCCGGAGGTCTTGCGCTGCCCGGCTGCGATGCCGGGGTGGTATTGCGCCAGCAGGCCTGTCACCAGCCTGTCCACGGCCTGTACATAGGGATCGCGCCGCTGCTGCATGCCCAGCAGCTTCCCCTGGTTCACGGCCTGGGCCAATTCGCGCCGGTGCTCCGGGATGACGGCGAGCAAAGGAAGCTGCAGCTGTCGCGCAATCTGCCGGGCATCCAGCTCGAGCTGGCTGTCATGGCGGTTGACGATGAGCCTCATCCGTTCGCGTTCTATCTGCATCTCTTCCAGGCGCTTGAGCATCTCGGTCGTGGAAACGACGCTGGCCACGCTTTGTTCGCAGACCACCCAGACCTCGCTTGCCCGCCTGACTACGCGCATGGCCAGCTGGGTATGGGACACCGCGCCCAGATCGGTGACCACATGGCGGAAATACTGCCGCAGGCGTTGCACCAGGGCATCGGCATCGGAGTACGACACGTCGCGCAGCAAGGCAGCCTGGCGCGGCAAGGGCAGCAGGCGCAGGCCGCTTTCGTGGCGGGTGAGGCCCGATGAGGCCAGGCGCCGGTCGAAACGGCGCAGATTGCCTACCGCCTCGAGAAAGTCGAATTCGCCCAGAGTGTTCAGATACAGCGAGCAATCGCCGTTGGGGTTGCCCAGGTCGATCAGCAGATTGTCCAGGCCATCGCTGCTGTTCGCGCTGTCCGGTTTGCCGCGCGCCGCGTTGCACAGCTGCTGCTGCAGATACCAGGCCAGATGCGAGGCCAGCAGACTGCTGCCCAGGCCCGCGCGCGCCGCGATGATGGCCGTCAATGGCGCGGCGGGGCCCTGGCTGGAGATGGGTGGATGGCGCTGTATCAGCTCGCGCAGCGTCTGCTGGGCCGCCTGCAGGCTGCCATCCACATCCAGGAAATCCTGCACGCCGGCTCGCAGCGCCGCAAGCATGGATTGCGGATGCCGGGTGCGGCCCACGGCCAGGCAGGGCAGGTGGGGAGATGCCGTGCGCAGCTGTGCCACGAGCTGGGCCGCAGTCTCTGAAGAGCCGGGATCGAACTCCACCAGCACTGCCTGGGGCATGAGCTGCAGCGCCTGTTCGGGCACATTGTTCTGAAAGCCTGTGGTGTGCAGCTGAGCGCCGCTTTGCATGCGCTGCAGCCAGGCCTGGGCCATGGCACTGTCCGGTGTGCCGGCCGCAACAAACAGCAGGTGTATGTTGGCAGTGACCTCCTGGGAATCCAAGGAATCCCCAAGAGCCGGGCCTGCAGGGGGCTGTGCGTTATCCAGGGAACTCGGGACCATGGCATCTGCCGCTGCTGCGCTGGCGGCATTGGGTGCGTGGGGCCGCAGCGACAGCAATGCCTCCAGCGTCGCGGGCGACGTCAGCGAAAGAGAGGAGGGCCGGTCTGCCGAGCTGTCCGCGGCTGGACTGGTAGACGGTTCCGGCGTGAAAGGCTGGGTACTCATGAGCTGGCGTGGGAAGCTATGCATATCAGTACGAAAAGCCGGGCAGTGCCGCACCGGTCTGTACGCCGCCTGCCAGGTACGGACCCCATACCTGCCCCGCATCAGGCTGTTCCGAACGGTTGCCGGGCAGCAGGGCTTCCAGATTGGTATTGGGCGGAAGCGGTTGCACCAGACGTGGCGTGACGATGATGACCAGCTCTTTTTCGTCCTGGGAGTAGCTGAGATTCTTGAAGAACGTGCCCAGGATGGGCAGATCGCCCAGCAGCGGCACCTTGTTGACGCTGGAGGAGGTGGCGCGGCTGACCAGGCCGCCGATGACAAAGCTCTCGCCATCGGCCAGCTCCACCATGGTGTCGGCGCGCCGGGTGACCAGGGCGGGCACGGAAACGCCTGAAATCGTCACGCCGCTGGTGTAGTCCAGGTCGCTGGCTTCCGGAGCGACCTTGAGCGCGATGCGGTCGTCCGAAAGAATCGTGGGCGTGAGCTGCAGCTTCACGCCGAATTCCTTGTAGCGGATGGAAATGTTGTTGCTGGCGCTGCTGGGCACGGGAATCGGTATTTCGCCCCCCGCCAGAAAGCTCGCGCTCTGGCCGGTATGCGCCACCAGCGTGGGCTTGGCCAGCACGCGAACCAGGCCGTTGCCCTCCAGAAAACCCAGCTGGGCGCTCAGCCCATGGCCGCCAAAGGCCTTGCCGAAGCCCAGCACCAGATTCATGGCGCTGGACAGCGCCGTGGGATTGCCCGACGAAGAGCCGTTGTCGCCGCCCGAAGAGCCTGAAGAACCGGAAGAGCCCGAACTGGTGCTGGTACCCGGCGTGTACAGGCCAAAACTGAAACCGTGGCTGTTGGGGCCGCCGCTGACGAGGTTGATGCCAGCACGTTTGAGGGCGGATTTCTTGAATTCCACCACCTGCACGTCGACCTGGACGGTATTGCTGCGCACGGCGACTTGCGAACGGTCGATCAGCGCTGCCTGCTGTGGGCCGTTCAGGCGCAGCTCGGCCAGAGCACTGGCATGCTCGGTTAACGATGCGAGCCGCTTTTCCAGCAGCAGGCGGGGGCCGCCTACCCTTACCAGCCACTGCTGGGGCAAACCTTTGGGCGGCCAGATGGCCAGCGTGGTGCTGCCCGGTGCTTTGGGGGTCAGCAACAGTTCTGCATTCTGGGTGCTGCCCGCCGATGCTGCGCGCAGGACCTTGACATCCAGCACATTGGGATCACCCACGGCAATGCGGCCCAGCGCCATGCCGGGCTGCAGCACATGCTGGCGGCCCACCGAAAGCTGCAGCGCAGGTTCTGCCGCTTCCGGAAGCGCGCCTACGGCAGCCTGCGGCGCAGCTGCAGGCTGTGCCATGGCCGGCATGGAGCCGCACAGCAGAACGGCACCCGCCACAAGGCTGAAGAAGGTGGTTGGCGAGGTGTGTGCGGTCGTCATGTTCTATCCCTCTGGGGCAATGCAGCTTCGGCGTGGATCTGCGCTGTCTGCTTGTTGGGCTTTTGAGTCATCAATTGATAGCTGTAGACGCTTTGCAGGCAAGCGTTTGAGTTCGATTTCAATCCAATGCGGCTTCATGGTTTTCTCAGTAGCTCACGGTCTGTACGGCGGCGCCCTGATGGAATTCCACGGTCTGCTGGCGCGGAGCCTGGGGCGTACGCGTCGTGTTCAAAACCGGGGCCGGGCGGCGCGTGTTTCTGGCATCGGCGCCTGTGGCCAGATCCTTGAACCGCAGGCCTGCAAAAGAGCGATCGACGCCTTGCAGCTGCTCTCCCTTGGGCAGTCGCCCTGCCGCGGGCTGCAGCACGGTGGGCAAGGCTGCGAACAGCGATGCATCGGGCATGGAGGTGTCATCGGGATGGCGCAGCGCCAGGGTGAGCTGGCCGTATTTCTCGGCCAGCGTCAGGCGCTCCACGTCGTCCAGCGGCACGGCCAGCACGGCGGTATTGGCCGGCTGGGCCTGGCTTCGGTCACCATTGCCGCCGCTGCTGCCGCGGCGCATGCTGCCAGTGGCGCTGTTGCTGCCGGACTCTTCTTCCTGCTGGGCTCGCCTGCGCTGCGCAAGCGTCGGTGGCGGGTTTTCGACACTGGCCGTGCCATAGGCCAGCACGCGGCTGCGTGCCAGCAGCAGGCGCGTCTGGGTATCCACGCTGGCATTGTCGGCACCCTGCCTGCCGTCGAGCGTGAAAAACACATCGACAAAATCGCCGGGGCGTACATGGTTGCCGGCAGCCATGGGCTCCTTGACGGCAATGGAGACCGCGCGCTGGCCTGATTCCAGCTGCAGAGACAGGCCGCTGACCAGGTTCTGCTCCAGCAACGGGGCTTCGGCCGCGATGGCCGTGAGCGTGGTGCGGCCCACCGCCGCATCGACGGACTGGATGCCATCGGCAATCGGCGCAGACAGCTGCACGGTCTTGAGGTCCTCGGCCTCCAGGCGCTGCCCGGCCGCCACAGGCCTTGCCGCCACCACGGCACCATGTAAGGGCGCCTGTCTTGTGCTACTGGACTCCGTCTGCGGGATGGAGGATGCGGGTACCGCTGCCACAGGCCGCTGCGGCTGGCGGCCCAGCATCCATGCCATGATGGCCAGCCCGATTGCCACGACCACCAGCAGTCCGGCGAGAATCTTGGTGAGGTTCATGGCGTGTACTCCCTGCGTCGTTGTTCTGAAAGCGTTGATACAGAAGCTTTGCGATCACCGCACATGGAGGGGGCGGTGATGGCAAAGCACCCGTGAGGATGCTCGGCCGGGCTAGCTGGCCGATTGCGGCCCGGTGCGGATCACCACCCAGATGGCGGCCAGTGCCATATAGCCTGCATAGGGAATGCTGCGCTGTATGGTGCGTCTGCCTTCGGCCATGGTGGAGTGCGGCGCAGGCATGGCGAAGGCGACAGCCAGCCGTCTGGGCAGCCATGCCTGCAGCAGGGCCCCATAGTTGCTGCGCTGCAGCCCGCGCCAGGCCAGTACCACCAGGCCATGCAAGCACGCCAGCAGGCTGCCGCCAATCCAGATGAGCAGCAGGTAAGGCGAAAAGCCGAACCACAGGCCCATGACGGCGGCAAACTTCACATCCCCGGCTCCCATCCAGCGCAGCGCATAGAACGGCAGCAGCACGGCAAAGGCCGCGAGCATGCCGGCCAGTCCGTCCCAGGGTTCGACCCAGAACGGCTGCACGCCGCTGAACAGTGCTGTCGCGCCCGAGGCCAGGCCCAGCAGCACCATCCAGTTGCGTACCTTGCGCGTACGCATATCCATCATTGCTATGGCTATCAGCCATAGCAATAGGATGCGGGAGAGAAGCCATGTAGTGGTCATGACTCTTCAAGTAGGGCAGGTCGATGACGCGGCGCTAAATGTTGTGCTCGGGGTTTTAACGACATTAGCTATCTTGCAAAACATATCACCCAATTGGGATCCTACCCCGGAGGCTCCAGCAATGATTGCTACAGCAATCAGTCCCGCAATCAGCCCATACTCAATAGCCGTAGCACCTTCTTCGTCCTTCCAGAAGTTCTTGATGAAATTGGTCATGGTGTGATCTCCATTCACAAACAAGGCCCATGGAACAAGGCAGTGGCCGGCGATGGGCTGACACCGGACGCTGCGGAAAAACAGGCGCACTTCACCACCGTGCGGCGGTGGTGACAGGCTGGTTCTGTGGCAGCGCAAGCAGTTGCGGATCGAGCCTCGGCTCCATGCGCAGTTGCAGGCGCTGTGCAGTCAGTACAGGGGAAGCTGGCTTGGCAGCAAATGGGGCGGTGGCCAGAGCCGTGGCAATCGAGTCCGGCTCGTGGCGCAAGGGCGCTGGCTCGGCGGGGCTGGGGCCAGGCTTGTCGGGAGCGGGCTTGGACTGCTGGGCAAACAGCGAATCCAGCCAATGTTCTGGAAGCTGCCTGGGCAGCAACTGCCCTGTGGTGCGGACGAGGCGCAATTCATTGATGCGCTGGTCATAGATCGCATCGGCTTCGTCGAGCATGAGCCGTTGCATATCGAGCTGCGCATCCAGTACCTGGGAGAGGCTGCCGCGGCCGGCTTCGAGCAGGCGCCGGCGCCCTTCAAAGGCAGCCCGGGCTTCACGTACGGCGTCTGCCAGCTGCGCTTCACGCTGGCGGCCAGCCTGCGAACGGCCCCAGGCGGCGGAAGCGGCTTCGCGTACCTGGCGCCGTACGGCTTCCTGCTGAGCCTCCTGGGCCTGCAGCTCATTGATGGCCTTGAGGATACGGTCGCGCAGCTCGAAGCCGTTGCCGAAATTCCAGTTCAGCTCCACCCCATAGCGCGTGCCGTCGACATAGAGCACACCCTTGGGGTCGCGCGTATGGGCGACGACTGCAGCCAGTGTGGGGAAGCGCTGGGCCTTGCTGCGTTCGACCTCTGCACGGGCGCGTTCGATCTGCTGCGCGATTTCCTGCAACTCAGGGCTGTTGCTTTCGGAGGCCTGCAGCGCGTTGCCCTCATTGGCCGGCATCCATTGCGCAGGCACCTGCAGGTCGGGCAGCCAGTCGTTTTCCGGCGTGAAATTGAAATAGCGCGTGAAGCGCGCCATGGCATCGAGGCGCTGGGATTCGAGCGCATGCTGCTGTGCCAGCGCGCTGGCTTGGCGCGAGGATGCCTGGCGCAGGTCGTTGCGGCCGACGGCGCCCAGCTCTGCACGGCGTTCTTCAAGGCGGGCCAGCTGTCCGATGATGCGGGCCGATTCTGCGGCAATGCTGGCCTTGTGGCCGAAGCGCTGCAGCTCCAGCAAGGCTGTCAGGGCATCGAGCAGCACGTTCTGGCGCGTGCCGTACAGCACGCTGGTCTGGGCGGCTTCCTGAGACTCCGCCGAACGTATGCCGGCGCCGATCGCTCCACCGTCGAGCAGGCTCATGCGCACCTCGGCATTGATGGTGCTGTAGGACTCACGACTCTGGCGCAGCTGGGCATTGCCGGAAGAGGTGCCGACCTTGAAGGTGGGCCAGCGCGCACCGCGTGCCGTATGCACATCGTGGCCTGCAGATTCGAGTGCTGCCCGGGCCTTGCGCACGTCAGGGTGCTCGTCGAGCATGGTGTGCAGCGCATCCAGCAATCGCCGGTTGGCGCTGTCGCCCGCCAATGTACCCGGCGTGAGCTGGTGAGCCAGCTGCAGCTTGGGTGGCTTCTGCAGGGCCGCGGCGGGGTCGACCCCCTGTACTGCGATGGCTTGCGAAGCTGTATCCATGTCTTCGGCCAGCACCGGGAGGGTTACGGCCTGCAGCATGGGAATCAGGCATGCCGCTGGGGCGAGCCGACGCAGCTTGGCCGGCGCCGAAGAAAGTGGGAGCAGGATGCGTGCAATCATCATGGCTCCCTGAAGGCTTCGCTCTGGATGCGCAGCACGGGCCGCAGCAGATACCAGATGAAGGGTTCACGGCCCAGCAGCAGATCCAGCTCGGCCTGCATGCCGGTTGTGATGCGGTTGTCGGTGCGGCCGACCCAGGGCTGCTGCAAGCTGGCCTGGATACGGAAATAGGAAAGGGATTCGGGCTGGTTGGGATCCCGGTCCGCGTCCGGTGCCACCAGCGTGACCTGGCCCGGCACGGAGCCGTAGCGCAGGAAATCGTAGGCTGTGATCTTGACCTTGGTCGCCTGGCCAGGCCGCACGTAGCCGCGGTCAGCGGGACTCAGGCGGGCTTCGACGATGACTTCGTCCTTGTCGGGCACGATCTCCATGATGGGTTCGCCAGGCTTGACCACCCAGCCGGCACCCGAGCTGCGCAGCCCCTTGACCACGCCTTCCGTGGGGGCAAGCACCGCGGTGCGCGTGCGCTGGCTCTGGGCACGGGAAAGGTCCTCCGACAGGCTGAGCAGCTCGCGCTCGGTCTGGGCCAGTTCCTCGGAGGCTCTGCGGCGGAACGCACCCTGGGTCTCCAGCAGCTTGGCTTCGGCCTGCTCGACCTTCGCCCGGTTGCTTACCAGGGTCTGGCGTGCTGCCGCCAGCTCGGTACGCACCTGTTCGAGGGCGCGCTGCTTGTCAATGACTTCCAGCTGACCAATGAGCTGCTCGGCAGCCAATTGCTTGGAGATGGCGGCTTCTTCCTGATGCAGACGAAGGCTGGTTTCCAGGCCCTGAATGCGGGCCTGGATCTGCGCAACATCGCCGCGTGCCTGCAGTTGCTGGGCCTGTGCGGATGCCATGCTGCCCTGATGTTCCAGTGTGCGGGAGGCAAAAGCACCCATTTCCGCCTGCACGATCCTGGGCTCGAGCTCCTTCGGAAAGTCGTTGGCCTTGAGCTGTTTTCCCTGGCTCTCCGCCATCAGGCGCGTCTTGACCGCCTGGGCAGTCGCCATGCGGGCTGTCAACTGTTCAAGGTTGAGACTGTTGCCGCCCAGGTCGATCTCCAGCAACGGCTGCCCCTGCGTAACGGTCTGGCCTTCGCGGACATGAACTGCGGTGACGATACCTCCTTCCAGGTGCTGTACGGTTTGCACGCGATCGGAAGGAATGACCTGGCCGCTGGCGACCACCACGTTTTCCACGGGATAGAAAAGGCCTACGAGCACCAGGATGGCAAGGGCTCCCACGACCAGCTTGCGTTTGCGGGCTGCCTGGGGGCCATCCGCCTCAGCTTGCGGTACGGCGGGCTGTGCATTGGTGGCTTCAGCCGTTCGGGACTGGCGCAGCACCAGGGGCAGATCGTCTTCGCGTCGGGCCCTCATGATGCGAGCTCCTGCACCTGGGAGTTGTCCTGTTCGGTTGTTCCGGCACCTGTTTCTGCAGGCGAGGACGCCGGCTCGCGAGGTGTCCCGAACAGCTCGGGCAGCAGTTGTTTGGGCGAACCGTGCTCCACGCTGCCATCTCCTCGCACGTGATAGATATGTTGTGCCAGCGAAGCCACACGCACGGAATGCGTGACTACGATGACGGTGTGCTTGAGCGAAATATGCTTCAAGGTCTGCAGCAGTGAGGTCTCGCTTTCGAAATCGAGATCGTTGCTGGGCTCGTCAAGAATCAGGACGGAAGGATTGCGCAGGAAGAGCTGGGCCAGGGCCAGTTTGCGCAGCTCGCCTGCGGAGAGACCGGCACCACCTTCTCCCAGCACCGTCTGATAACCGTTGGGCAGGCGACTGATGAAGCCATGGGCTCCGGACAGATGGCATGCCGTGATGATCTTGTTGTCGTCGGCTTCGGGATTGACCATCCGAAGGGAGTCGACGATGGGGCCACTGAACCAGTAAACCTGCTGGGCCAGGCAGCCAATCCAGCGGCCCAGGTCGCTGCGTGGAAACTGGGCCATGTCGTATTCGTCAATGAAAATACGGCCCTGGGTCGGTTGGTAAAGCCCGGCCAGCAGCTTGGCCAGTGTGGATTTGCCCGCGCCATTGCGCCCCACAATTGCATGCAGGCCACCGGGGCCGATTTCCAGTGAAACCTGTTCCAGCGAGGCATGGCCTGAAGGGTACTGAAAGCTGACCTGATCGAGGTGGAACAGTCCGCGTGGACGTGGCAGCTCCACGGTCTGTGCTGCTGTTTCCAGGGGCTCTTCCAGAACTGCCTGCAGGCGCTCGGTGGCCTCGTTGGCGCGCGCCATGGATCGCCAGTTGCCCGCAAGCTGGGCAATGGGCCCCAGCGCCTTGCTCGACAGCAGGTTGACGGCCATCAGGCTGCCTATGCTCATCCATTGCGCATTGATGGCGATGGCGCCCATTGTGATGACCGAAATGGAAAAAAGCGTGAGCAGCACATGGCTGGTTTCCCGGGCATCTTCCATTTCGCCATTCTTGCGAAAGCTTTCGGCCAGCCACTGGTCGTAGCCTGCTTGCCATGATTGTTTGGCTGCGGTGTCGTAGCCCAGAACCTTGAGTGTGCCTCGCGCATTGCAGATCTCGGCAGTGCTGCGGTCCAGCATACGTGCCTGCGCTACTTCCTCCACGCGTCCGCTGCGTACTTCATCCGCCCACCACCAAGCCAGCACGCTCAGGACGACCATGGCAACCAGGATCACGGGAAGAACGGGCCAGGCAATGATGCCGATGACAATCAAGGCCAGCAAGGCCATGGGAAGGTCGAGAACGGAGGTGGCGAGCCCCCCCGACATGCCCGAGCGCATGGAACTGACATCCCGAAACAGCTGCAGCCACTGGCTGGAAGGCCTTTGCTCCAGCGTGGCCAGCGGGTGGCGGAGCATGGCATTCATCAGTGCCTGCGATACATCGCGATCAAGCATGGCGCCGGCTTCGCGCAGTGTCCGGGCACGCTTGCGGCGCAGCCACCATTCCAGGCTCAGAAAGCACAACACGCCTGCAACCATGGCAATCAGGGTGGCCGTGCCGCCGCGTGCAATGACACGGTTATAAACTTGTAACAAAAAGATGGAGGGTAGCAGTCCCAAAAGGCTGATGGGCAGTGATAACCATGCAGCCTGGCGTAGCTGCAATGTTGCCTTGCGGAAAGAATCTGCAATGGCGTTGGAATAGGAGGGGGCTGCTTCTGCTTCTGCTGCCGCCGGATTTGCAGTGGCTGATGCCAGCTGATGGGGAAGCAGATATCGAATCATTGTCTCGAACCGTATTAATTTCCGTTAATGGGAAAGTAGCTTTTTGTTTCCTCTAATGTATCAAAATATTTGCCGATCTATGAGATAGCACAAGTTTTTTAACTTTTTCAAAAATTTATCAATGAACATGAGTTGATAGAAATTACTGATGGCGGGGTAAATTTAGATATATCTGCACTGGTGTTTTTACTAATATTCATAGCAACCTGAAATTATATTTCTATGTTGATAGCTTGTTTCTATGAGATATGATGAATTAATTATTTAATTGGATTTATATTCAAGCTATTTCTTGCCCGTTTTCTCGCAAAGCATCTGCTGCAATTGCAAGATTGGTAGCGGTACGGCCGGCCAATAGGACGGTGTCGCCAGCACGAGTTGTTCTCAGCAGGAAGTCAACCAGGCGGTTCAAATCATTATACCAGTAGACCTGTGGCAAGTCATACAGCGCAGAGGCCAGTCGACGCAGGGGTTCACCGTAGAGCAGTACATGCTTTGCCTGGGTTGACCGGATCAATGGTTCAAGCAGGAGCTGGGAAGATTCCAGATCATTTGCAACAGCCTGTATGCCTGCTAGTGCGATCACCCTGTGGCCGCTGAGCGGAGCATGCGCTTGCAACTGGGTGAATGCTGCTTGCATGGAAACCATATGACTGCTTTGGCTGTGGTCCAGAAGCCGTACGCCATTCGATAGCAATTGAGGCTGTCCCGTACCTTGCAAAGGTTGCCAGTCTTGCAGCAGCTCCTTCACTCCTTCCAGATTTTTTCCGAGGCTTTGCAAAGTGGCCAAAACTGCTTGCGCGTTCTGTGCCATGTGGTGTCCGTCGGATTGCAGCCTGAGCTGTAGATTACCTTTGCCTGTCGATATTTCCCAGCTCCCCTGGCGGTAAGACAGTTCACGTATATGCGCGCCGGAACCGCGTCCAAATGTGGAAAGCCGAATTTCGGCTTCAACTGCGGCCTGAACAATGCATGGCTGGGCTCCCAGCTTGGAATCGATAACCAATGTGGAGCCCTGCCTGAGCGATCTGATGATTTTTTCTAGTAAATAATTTCGTTTCTTTTTGTGTAGGAGTAAATCTTTTTCTTTTGTAGGATTTTTTTGCTTGTGGTTTTCTATGAAATCCAGATTGGAGATAACGACGATATCGGGCTGGATCCAGGGCAACTCATCAAGCAAAGTGGATAGAGGCAGTTCAATCAATGCGCATGGCGCTGCTTCGCTCCAGTTAATCATTTGAATGGGGATATCCTGTGCCAGCAACGCATCTGCACGTGGATCTTCCATGCCTTGCAAACTGCGGCGCAGCATGCTCAGGATGGAAGTTTTTCCCGCGCATCCGGTGGCTGCCACGACCGGTGCCTTGATTCGGAGTCGCGAGGCTTGGGCCCAACTGCGCAATCCCTTGTCGATACGGGGTACATGGAGGACTGGCACGCCATAGCCCGACAGGCCATGGGGCTGATTGCTGATCAATGCAGCAGCTTGCAGCGTCTGCAAGGCAGCCGGGGGGATGCCAATGGAAGTACCTGCATGCCGTACAAGCACTGCTGAGCCGGGCAGATGGTGCAGGCGGTTGATATCCAGGCCTGAGCAAAGAAGCGCTTGCTGGTGCAAGTTGAACCAGGTGCCACCCGTGATGTGGGCCAAGGTGGAACTGTCCCAGCTCATAGGGGGGCTCGTTTGGTAAATTCGCGAAATTCCGGGGGATTCGGATTGCGTCGAGGCATGAGAAGGAGCCCTCATCGCCGAGCGATGCATACGATCCATGCTTTGATCTAGAGTGCGTTCATCTGTCCTGTGTGAGAACTCCTGGGCGTCCGGCCATGGAAAACTTCTCGATGGCTTTGCCCGGGCGCGTTGCAGTTCCAGTGCAGCAATGGCTGTCATGAGCAGATAGGCCGATGTGCGTGCGTCGGCCAGTAGTTCATCGTGGCCGCCTCCATGGAAAAAGGCGGCCTGTGAACGCGCGGTCGGGGAAAGATAGATGGCTTGCTCCGGAAAAACCATGCGATGGCTGAGGGCCTGGAGGATTTCTCGCAGGCTTCCCGACCTGTCGCTTGGTGGTCCGATGAAGCGTGGTGGGGAATCCAAACCCAATAGAACACTTTCTATGACGGCCGCTGGCAGCCAATGCACATGCAACAAACGGCCGGCCTGATGTTGCTGGCAAAAATGCTCTATGAAAAAGTCTTGTTGAAATGGAGACCCAAAGAGGGTTCCCGGAGCAGTGCGAAACCCTATGCCTGCATTGCACCGCATGAAGGCGCTCAGTGCCAGGCTGGACCAGGCTCTCTCGTCAGGCCGGGAAGAGTCAGCGAAGGGGAGCAAGCTTGATGCCACTCTTTCCATGGAGGCATGCAAGCTGTCTTTCTCTCCCTCGGCTTTCACTGTTTCCGCGAAATGTAGTTGATGGGCATGGCGGACCATCACCAGCATGGCCAGGGACAAGTGTTCATGGTCATGTGGCAGGTATTGCAGCTTTTCTTCAAGGTGCTTAAAAGCGCGGTGGATGGCGGTGCTCAAGTCTGCCTGCTTTGTGTAGCGTTGTATGAGCAGCAGCGTGTATGTCAGTCCCAGGTGATCCGCAAGACACCGGTTGCACGGCCAATCCCCATCTGGGCGCTGGTGGCTGAGCAGCAATCTGCTCGTGGAGCGTAGAAGGGCCTCTGGCAATATCGGGGATTGCTGGACACCTTCAAACAGGGGATGCATCCGAGGAACAGCAGTTGCTGCTTCTTTGCCTCCTATGAAGACACCTTGCAGGCCCAGTAGAAGAGCGCTGGATTTCGTGAGCGACTCTGGGGATGACTTGTCTTGGAACCCGGACAGCGTTTCATTGGCCTCATTGGAGAGTTGCTGCAACACAAGTCGAGCATGCTCCAGCTCTGTATCTGCCAATGCCCAGTTTTGGGTGGGGTCCGGAGGGAGTCTGAGGAAATCTGAATTTGGCAGTGAGGCGATATTCAGGACCCAGTCAACCCGAAGTTCCACCTTGCTTTGTTTGCGCGCCCAAGCCCACTGGCGAACTCTTGTTGCGCCTTCTCTCCATGCAGCTTCCAGAGTAGCTGCGCGGACATAGAAAACGCAAGCCTGCTGCCCCTGTGCAGCCACGGTGAAAAACAGGATGCAGCCAGGATATGGCTCTGGCAAGAGCACAAGATGCTGCTCCAGATATCGACGACACCGGCACAGCTGCTGAGACAGCGCAATCTCGGTATCGCTGGAGCAGGGACCGATCTTTTTGTTGCTCGGAGCCGTCGCACTGCTGTGGGCTCGCAACTCGAAGATCGGTTCTGCCATGGCGATCTGGCCGTATGCAGATGGCAAGAGCTTTTGCTTCAGCGGTACTCGAACTCCACGCGTCGATTGCGCTGGTGTGCAGCTTCGCTTGTTCCAGGATCTGCCAGCCTTTCCTTGCCATAGCTCACAGCTTCGACCTTTGAAGAGTCGACCCCCAGGATCTGCAGGCTCTTGCGCACGGATTCCGCGCGCTTCTGGCCCAGTGCCAGGTTGTACTCGCTGCCCCCGCGGACATCGGTATGCCCTTGGAGCATGAGCGATTGTCCGGGATGGCTGCGCAACCATTGCGCATGGCTTTCGACAATCCCCCTGTCGACAGGACGAACGGTGTATGAGTCAAAGTCGAAGTAAACAATATGGGCCACATTCTCCGGCCCGCTTTGACCGCGCTGTGGTTTTACTTCCACTGGCGCCACACTGGCGATGCTGGTGGCAGGGCGGCCAAAGGCATAGTGGTGTTCTATATGTTTTGAGCTGCTGCCAAATGAGGTGCTGCAGGCCGCCAAAACAGATGTCAGCAGCAAAGTGGCATAGAGCTGGTGTTTTTTATACATAAGGTTCTCCTTGGCCTCTGCCGGCACATTTCCTGTGAAGGTGCCGGCAGAGTTTTTAATGCAGCCATGGGGCTGCTGTGCTTCAGATCAGTTGGTGATGCTGCAGCTGCTGGGCCAAGTTCAGCGTGTTGACGGCAACATCTCCAGCGCTGCTCGACTGGCTGCTGATGGCTGAGGCAATCGGCTGCAGCTCTGCGACTGCAGCTTCTGCAGCCGTTGGGGTTACTGCATTGCCACACAGCACGCCGCCCAGGAGGCCCCCCGAGTGGCCTAGCAAGCCGCCCAGTAGACCGGCGCCACCATTGAGTCCTCCCTGCAGTCCACCCTCTCCGGTGACACAACCCAGCAGGCCGCCTTCGCCGGTGATGCTGCCGAGCAGCCCTCCTTCGCCGGAGACGCCGCCCAGCAGACCGCCGCCGGAGATGCCGCCGAGCAATCCTCCCTCGCCGGTGACGCTGCCAAGCACACCGCCGACCACCTGCGTTACACCGCCCAGGGAGCCTCCGTTGATGTTTGTCAGTCCTTCGACAATGCCCGTGACCGGAGCCAGTGCGCCATCATGGGGATTGAGCAACGCATCAGCCACATGGACAACGGGAGCAGCGGGCGTGTCGCCGAGGAGGTGATCAGCGGCGCTTTGCACCGTGGTGATCAAGCCGATGGTGGAGCCCGGGGTTCCGCTGTTGCCTCCACCGAGCAGACCGCCCAACAGGCCGCCTTCGCCGGTGATGCCTCCCAGCAGACCACCGCCGCCGGAGATGCCGCCGAGCAATCCGCCCTCACCGGTGACGCTGCCAAGCACACCGCCGACGACCTGCGTTACACCGCCCAGGGAGCCTCCGTTGATGTTTGTCAGTCCTTCGACAATGCCTGTGACCGGAGCCAGTGCGCCATCATGGGGATTGAGCAACGCATCAGCCACATGGACAACGGGAGCAGCGGGCGTGTCGCCGAGGAGGTGATCAGCGGCGCTTTGCACCGTGGTGATCAAGCCGATGGTGGAGCCCGGGGTTCCGCTGTTGCCTCCACCGAGCAGACCGCCCAACAGACCGCCTTCGCCGGTGAGGCTGCCGAGCAGTCCTCCTTCGCCGGAGATGCCGCCAAGCAGACCACCGCCGCCGGAGATGCCGCCGAGCAATCCGCCCTCGCCGGTGACGCTGCCAAGCACACCGCCGACGACCTGCGTTACACCGCCCAGGGAGCCTCCGTTGATGTTTGTCAGTCCTTCGACAATGCCCGTGACCGGAGCCAGTGCGCCATCATGGGGATTGAGCAACGCATCAGCCACATGGACAACGGGAGCAGCGGGCGTGTCGCCGAGGAGGTGATCAGCGGCGCTTTGCACCGTGGTGATCAAGCCGATGGTGGAGCCCGGGGTTCCGCTGTTGCCTCCACCGAGCAGACCGCCCAACAGGCCGCCTTCGCCGGTGAGGCTGCCGAGCAGTCCTCCTTCGCCGGAGATGCCGCCAAGCAGACCGCCGTTGCCGGTCAGTCCTCCCAGCAATCCATGTTCGCCCAGCACACTTTCGACAATGCCACCCAATCCCGGCAAGCCGCCGCCGGAGGGCGCTCCGGGAAGAGATAGCCCGGCAATAAGCTGATTGAGAGTACCAATCACAGGTTCCAGTGCCTGGTCGGGCACCTGGGTCAGGCCATTGACCAGTTGTGTGAGCACGCCCAGGGGGCCGCCGTCGACATTGGTCAGGCCTTCCAGCACGCCGGTCACAGTGGACAAGGTGCCGTCAGTGGGGTTGGTCAGTGCGTCAAGCAGCTGGCCCACGGGCTCGGCCACGGTGCCACCCAGCAGGTGGTCCACGACATCCTGCACCGAGGTAACAATGCCTCCTCCGTCGGAGCCCCCTGTACCGCCGCCAGGAATCAGGCCGCCCAGCACACCGCCGACGATGTCTCCGATCAGCCCGCCACCGATACCGCCACTGCCGTTGCCCAGACCATTGGTCAGCCCGGCAATGAGTTGATTGAGGGTACCAATCACAGGTTCCAGCGCCTGGTCGGGCACCTGGGTCAGGCCATTGACCAGTTGCGTGAGCACGCCCAGGGGGCCGCCGTCGACATTGGTCAGGCCTTCCAGCACGCCGGTCACAGTGGACAAGGTGCCGTCAGTGGGGTTGGTCAGTGCGTCAAGCAGCTGGCTCACCGGCTCGGCCACGGTGCCACCCAGCAGGTGATCCACGACATCCTGCACCGAGGTAACAATGCCTCCTCCGTCAGAGCCCCCTGTACCACCACCCGGGATCAGGCCGCCCAGCACACCGCCGACGATGTCTCCGATCAGCCCGCCACCGATACCGCCACTGCCGTTGCCCAGACCATTGGTCAGCCCCGCAATGAGTTGATTGAGGGTACCAATCACAGGCTCCAGCGCCTGGTCGGGCACCTGGGTCAGGCCATTGACCAGCTGCGTGAGCACGCCCAGGGGGCCGCTGTCGACATTGGTCAGGCCTTCCAGCACGCCGGTCACAGTGGACAAGGTGCCATCAGTGGGGTTGGTCAGTGCGTCAAGCAGCTGGCTCACGGGCTCGGCCACGGTGCCACCGAGCAGGTGGTCCACGACATCCTGCACCGAGGTAACAATGCCACCATCTCCGCCCGGAGTAGGCGTGGAGCCTCCGCCCAGCAAACCGCCAAGCAGGCCGCCAACCCCTGCAAGCAGGTCGCCGAGACCTCCATTTCCGAGAAGGCCTCCGAGCACATTGTCGACAATATTGCCAATACCTCCTGAGCCTGGATCTTTCAACCCTTGCAGTAAACCGTTGAGGGTATCGATCAGAGGCTCCAGGCCTTGGTCATCAATATTGACCAGACCATCGACAAGGTCGGTAAGAACTCCCAATGGACCGCCTTCGGTATTGGTGAGCTGTTCCAGCACACTGGTGACTGTGGACAAGGTGCCATTGCTCGGGTTGACCAGTGAATTGATCAAATTGGAGACTGGTTCAACTACCGTGCCGCTCGCCAGTCCGCCAATCACATGCTCGACTGACGTAATGAGGCCATGACCGTCGGAGGGGTCTGTCGGATTGGTGGGATCCGTCGGGTTGGTCGGATTCGTGGGATCCGTCGGATTGGTCGGATGCGTGGGATCCGTCGGGTTGGTCGGATGGGTGGGATCCGTCGGTGTGGTGGGGCGTGCGGCAGGAGTCGAATCGTCGTTATTGCTGGATGACGCAATCAATGCACCGGCACCTGCACCGATCAGGCCTGCAAGCAAGAAGTCTCCTAGAACAGAGCCTCCAGCGTCTGCAGTTCCCTTGGTGACGACCAAGCCCAATGAATCGCTTTCCCCGACCGGGGCGACGTCCACGTGGCCGGAAGCCAGATCCAGCACTGTCGCTCCAGCGCCGTTATCTGCCACTGTGGCTTGCGTACCGCCGGTAAAGGTTCCTACCAAGGTCTGGCCACCTTGTCCATTGAACAGTGCCTGAGCACTGCCTTCGGCTGGAACAATGACCTTGTCTCCAATATGCAGCGCACTGCCAGCTTCTGCAGGCATGACCTCTCCCGCGCGAACAATCTGGACTCCGGAAGATGCCTGCGACAGAGTGGCGACAGCACCAGTCTTTTGTACAGCTACCGCGGCAGGAGCCGCATTCGTAGTGCCAAGCTGGGCAATGGCAACGCCGGAGGCCTTGTCTTCCAGTTGAACTGTGCCGAGTGATGCATTGCCTGCTGGCTGTGCTGATTGAGCTGTCATTTTTCTCTCCAGAGGGGTTGAGACGTCAAAGGGCAGACGATGGCCAGAGGCCGTGGAATGTGTCTGGTACCTACATCTGCAACATGCATGCCACGCCGGGTGACGAGTTATGGAGAGACGGTTTGTTTATCTAATGTTTTGTTTTTAAATGGTTTTTTCGGATTTTTGGTTTCCGCCTTGAATGTGTGTTACGGCGCGCGTTACGTAACGCTGTCGTGATTCCTGCGTTACCCCTTTCGCTCGAAGGCCGCATTTATGCAGTGAGAGCCGACGGTCCTATGGGGAATGGCTTCTGCTTATAGAATCAACAGGTTTTGGTTGCAGCTGCCGGTCCGTTGCAACAAATAAAGGCCAATTTCCCCTCATTGCCATTGCGTAGAGAGCGCCAATATGCTGATTGCATCTCGAGTCCTGCCGTCTGTGCCTGGGCACACCTATTCGCTGCTTTCCCGTTCCGTGGCAGCATTAGTCGTTGGGTGGGGCATGGCTGTCCATGGAATTTCGGCCTATGCTTCGCAAGAGGCCGTGGATGAAGTCGCGAAATTGCTGGAGCAGGGCAAGGCAGCGCAGGCAGCCAAACAGGCAGAAAGCTATCTCAAGCAAAATCCCGGTGATGTGCAAATGCGCTTCATGCAAGGAGTGATTGCGGCGGAGCAAAAGCAGAATGCGCAGGCGATCAAGGTGTTTTCCGCATTGACCCGCGACTATCCGAATCTGCCGGAGCCCTATAACAATCTGGCGGTGCTGTATGCAGCCGAAGGGCAGGAGCGAAAGGCATCCGAAGTGCTGGAACAAGCCATTCGGACCAATCCCAGCTATGCGACTGCCCATGAGAATCTGGGCGACCTGTATGCACGCATGGCAAGTGAGGCTTACTCCAAGGCCTTGCAGCTGGATAGCGGACGCCAGGCCATCCAGCCCAAATTGGCCCTTATTACGCAAATTTTTCCCAAACAGGGTGGCCAGGCAAAAGCCGTGGTTGCTCAGGCTGCTCCTGCGCAACCCCTCGCAGCTTCCGCCAAGGCTCCAGAAGCCAAGGGGGCTTTGGCTACAAGCACTGAAGTCAAGCAGGTGGCTTCTGCAACTGCCAAGCAAGTGGATACAAAGCCCGCTGTGAAAGTTGCTGCCGAGACAAAACCAGCTGCGGCTGCGCCGCTTGCTGACACCAGGGCTGCGGAGGCCAAGGCTGTCAAGGTAGCGGTGGTGGAAGATGGGTCCAGAGCTTCTGCCAAGGGGGAGGCTAGCGTGAAGTCTCCAGATACGAAAGTCACGGAAGAAAAGCCCAAGCAGGCACAGGCTGCAGTGGCTGCAGCCGTTGAAAAACCGGCACAGGCCGAAAAGAAGGCAGCAGAAGCTTCCGCGAAATCCCCAGCGGCGGCGGAAGTGGAGTCGGCAGTCAAGGATTGGGCTGCTGCGTGGGCAGCACAAGACATGAATCGCTATCTGGATGCCTATAGCGAGAAATTCACGCCGGCAGATGGCAGCAGCTTGGCCAAGTGGAAAGAGACCCGCCGGCTGCGTATTGTCGGAAAGTCGTCGATTTCTGTTTCCTTGCGTGATCTCAAGGTATCTGTCGATGGCGACAAAGCCACGGCCCAGTTCCGTCAGTACTATGCGGCTGGCGCCCTGAAATCCACTACCAGGAAGACCTTGAAACTGCAGCGTGAGAAAGGGCACTGGCGCATCACGCATGAAGGAACCGGGGCCTGATGTCTGATCGTACAGACCATCTGCCACGATATTCCGGCAGATGGGGGATGCGCACCATGTTTTCCTGCAAGTCGTCCCATGCACTTGTTGCCGCCACAGCTGCGGTTGCGCTGGGTAGCGCATTACTTTGCTCGCAGGTGCATGCCAAGGTAGCCAAGGAGAAGCCCAAATCCAGGCCTGCTGCAGTGCAGCCGGCTGTACCCAACAAGGCGGAGGCCCGGCTCCTGGAAATCATCCAATTGGTAGAGCGGCAGAACTTGGATGGCGCATTGAAGGCGGCGGCAGATCTGACGGCCGAAGTACCTCATTTCCGCGCGGCGCAATTGGTGTATGCGGATCTGCTGCGCTTCAAGACCGGGCGGATGGGGGCAGCCATGGCTGCACCGAGCCCTGCTGGCGGAGTGCTGGTCAAGCACAATCCGGCTGCCGATGTGAAGCAGGCCGGCATGTCTGCCGAACTGCAGGAGCATCTGAGTGGCTTGCAGGATGAACTCAGGCGCCGTGTCCATGCGGCAAGCAGCCTGCCGGCCGCAGGCAGTGTTCCCAGCGAGTTCCTGGCGCTGGGAGGCTCGGTTCGGCGTGCTATTGCAATTGATGCCAGCAAGTCCCGGCTATACCTGTTTGCGAACGAAGGTGGGCATTTGCGCCTGATCGGAAACTTCTATGTCTCCGTTGGCAAGCTGGGTGTGGGCAAAACCGAGGAGGGCGATCAGAGGACACCACAGGGTGTTTATTTCATCGGACGCCAGATTCCTGGCATGAAGCTGCCGGATTTCTACGGCAAGGGCGCCCTGACCGTCAACTATCCGAACGATTGGGACAAAGCTGCTGGCCGCTCAGGCAGCGGCATCTGGCTGCATGGTGCTCCGCCCGACCAGTTTGCACGCATTCCCGAAGCCAGCGATGGCTGCGTGGTGCTTGCCAATCCGGATCTGACTTTCCTCATGCAGTCCGTGGACCCTCAGACTCCCGTGCTGATCCGCGACAAACTGCAGTGGACTATGTCCGGGGATCCTATGCAGCTGAAGGCCGCAGCATCCTTTGCCCAGGTGCTGACCGAGTGGAAAAATGCCTGGGCCAGCGCAGATCGGAGCAAGCTTGCAGATCTGTATGCGGCGGATTTCATATCCTCCGGTACCAAGCAGACGGCTCAGGAGCGTTTGTCGGCGTATTTCAATGGCTCTGGAGCTTCCCTGCAGGAGTTTTCGGTATACGCATGGAAAGATGCCAAGGGTGAAATCCGGATCGTTAATCTGAAGGCCGGCAGCAAGGCATTTGCCGAGGGGCTGCCCTTGCGTCAGTATTGGCGCAAAGTAGGCAATCGCTGGAAGCTCTTCTCAGAAGAAGTCATTGGCTGAGACAGGAGCGTTTTCGCACACAGACCCGGGGTGGACGCCTGCCGGCGCCCGGCAAAAACGTCCCTATGCACAAGGCCACGGGGCGTCTTTGCGACTCAATGCCATTCGGTCGGATTGCTTGTCAAGCAAGGCGTTCGCAACTTTCCTTGGCGTTCTCTGATTGCTGCCGGCGGTGTCATCGAGCACCTCTCAAAGGCCCCATTTCAGCGATGCCGTATATGTCCGCTGAGGGTAAGGGTGAAAGTTCCAATATCGGTAATTGTTGGCATTGTCGATGCCAAAGCTTGCCGACCACTGGCGGTCAATCTGGTAGCGTACACGCAGATCCACAGTGAAATACCTGCTGGCACCAAAGTAGGTGGACGCATTCACATCGCTGTTGTCGAGGTTGGAGAATTGCTTTCCGCTGTAGCGGGCAGCCACGGTGAAGGCCCAGTGGTCGTCAGGTGCATAGCTTGTCCATGCGGTGGCACGCCAGCGCGGCACGCGCGGCTGCCATTTGCCCACGGCCTGGGGGTAGGCCGCATCGGCCACAGTCTTCGAGTTGGCATAGGTCAAGCTGCCGCCCATGTCCACGCCTCGCAGTCCCCAGTTTTTGAAGACATTGCTTCCGTTGTAGGCCAGCTCCACCCCGGTGGTGCGCATCTTGTCCACGTTCTGCACGCGTGAGGTCGTGGTGTTCGGGATGAGCTGGCTGTAGAGTGCATCACGCGTTGTCTCATGGAACAGCGTGGCGCGGGCCAGGCCGGTGCCAAGATCCTTTTCCAGGCTCAATTCGCCTGTCCAGGACTTTTCGGGTTTGAGCGTCGGATCGTTGATGAAGGAGAGCGCCCCGCCGTTGGTCGCGCCGTACAGCTCTCCTACGGTGGGAAAGCGTACGGCACGGCCCATCGAGGCCTTGAGCACCGTGTCGCTGCTCCACTGGTAAGCCAAGGCGGCCTTGGGCGAAAAGTGCGATTCGCTACGGCCGGGATAGCTTTGCCGGCTGGCAGCGGTCGCTGTGTAGCCGTCGCGGGCTTGCCAGTCTTCCCAGCGCATACCCAGCACAGTCTTCCACTGAGAGGAGATGCGCCAGGTGTCTTGGGCCCAGGCACTGGTAGTTTGCGTGTGCCCGCCCACATTGCTAACCAGTGATTGCGGATTCATATTTCCGCTCATCCAGTCGCCGGTCACGTTGCTCTTCGCGATGGCGAGCTTATAGCGGTCATGCCCGATGCCGAAGTCCACGATATGCGCACCCTGCATTCCCCCGGGGCGCCAAGTCCCCTTGGCTGCCAGGGTGCTCCAGCCCGTCCCGTTCTGGTCCTGCAATGTTCCGGCCCCACCGGTGGCTGCCCACGGCAATGCGGCCGTGGGGGCTCGCTGCTGATCTTTAAGGTAGTCGAACATACTGGCGGCTATTTCCCAGTCGAAGGTTCCCCGGGGGCTGTTCTTGAGCGACAGGCCGTGCATCACGTGAGTCTGGGCGTCATTGGCGAGAGGGAAAGTCGCAGGGACCAGCGTATAGGTGCGGCCCTGGATGTTGATGTTGCCGCTGTATACGGGCTGCCCGTCAGGGCCAGCCAGGTAGCTTTGCGAGCGAGCGTGACCTGCGTTCTGCCACCATCCCAGTGTGTACGTGGCTCGCAATGTCGGCGAGAAGTCGTAGGCGAGCCTGAGTTTGGCCTGATCCTGTATCGAGTGATATTGGGTGCCGGTGCCCAGGATGTACCAGGGCTGGTTGGTGGTGTTGAGGCTCGGCACATAGCCGGTCACGGGGGTGCTTACCCCGCCTGTACGCCCCGATGCCTGGGTTGCCGTGGCGAAGGTCAGCGGCTGGCCTTTGTTGTCGCTGTGGTTCAGGCTCAGCCACCAAGACCAATCCCCTGTCTTGCTGCCCAGGCTGGCACTGGTCTGCCAGCTGTTGAAGGTCTGATGTGTGTTGTAGAGATTGTTGGGTTGTGAAGAGTAGCCTGCACTCACATGTGCCTCCAACTTCGTCGGCATGCGCGTGACGTAGTCCACCACGGCGCCGGCGGAATTGCCGGGATAAGCTGCGGAAAACGGCCCATACATCACATCGACGCGTTCGACCTCCTCAGGGCTGACCATGCCCCAGCGAGGTGCGTAGTTGGTGCCGTTGGCGATGCCGTTGCCCAGATAGTTGGAAAGGAGGATGCCGTCCGCATACACGGCCGAACGGGCGCTGTTGCCGGTGCCCGAAGCCCGCGTGGAAAGAACGGCGTGGTTGTAGTCGCCGTTGTAGCGCTTGCGCACCAGCAGGCTGGGCAGGTATTTGAGGACATCCTCGCTGTCGGTGGCATTGATGCGCACATCGATTTCTTCGCGCGTGACACCCTCGATCGTGGTCGGTATCTGCGTGGGCAGCGATGTGGGTTGCCCGCCGGTGACGGTTACCACGCCCAGGGACTTGATGCGTTCCGGGGCATCTTCGGCCGGGCCTGCCTGCTGGGCGTGGATAGAGAAGGAAAAGAGCAAGATAGCCGCAGCGCCAGGCGCATGCGACAGCACGGGGTGTTTCATGGGTAAAGCCTCTGGGCCCTGGGGCCATCGATCTGCAATGACATGCGCAGCCGCATCTACGCAGGACACGGAGCGCCAATGGTTTCAATGGCAAATCAGAGCAGAGGCGGGCCGCGCGCCGGCAAAGGCGCGGCGGTGATTGCCGCTATGCGGGCGGCGGGAATGGTTTGCAGCAGGTAGCTCAAGGGCTGTGGCAGCGGGGGCCGCAGTCCGGGCTCTACAGGGGGCGGGGCGCCCTGCAACATGCACATCGGGCAGTCGAAATGTGCAGCGCCCATCTCCTGAACACCTTCATCGGTCCTGACCGCGGTCTTTATCGTGCCAGCACTGGAGCACACCAGTTCAATCTCGGAGGGATTCACGAGGGGAGAGGCTGCCGCCGCCCCCAGGGACAGAAGGAACCATAGCAACACCATGCGGCCCAGGAGGCCGATGCTTCGCAGGCGAAGATGGTGAAGCGCGGGCATGGTGCAGGATTATCAATGGAAAGCCCGATGAAAGGATGTGGCCGATAGGCGCTTGACTTTGAAGTCAACTTCAATCTTAGAGTCTTGCCGTCATCAAGCAGGATTGCATCATGAAGGTGTTCGCAGCGCTTCAACTTTCCAAGGGTTCCGCTATTCCGATCCAGAAATTGAGCCCCTTGCACGTGGCGGAGCAAGTGGTCAACGGTGGCTGGTACGACCCACATGGTGGCAGCGATTTTTCGCTGGCAAGCTCCGCCGGGCGACGAAACCCAAAGGGGATCCCTTTGGGGCGGGTGATCTTGCAGCAGACGCCTAACGTACCGGGTGTTCGCCGGCACCCGCGTCGGAGAGCGGTATGTGCCAGTGCTGACAGACGCTGGTAATCGACGGAGAGCACATCATGACCATTCATTCACGTATCTCTACGGACTTTGCAGCACCGGCAGTACCTCGTGCAACGCTACCCGACTCACAGATGGCTACGATCAGCCTTGCTGGCCTGGCCGTCCCTGTGGTGAAGGGTGGGCTTTATGACCGCTATCGTTCCAATCCACCGCTGTCCGCCATTGCAGCAGAAGATCCCGATATAGACCTGAGTTGGTTCCGGCAGATCGGAAAGGAGAAGGTGGATATGGGATTCGAATCCTTCTCTCCGAACTTCTATTACCGGAGCAGGCGGATCACGGCCGTTTTCACGGCAGACCTGCAGAGACTGCAGGATCTCATGCCCGCCAAGGTTTTGGAGGCAGTCCATCCTCTGCGGATCTGGCCAGGTCGTGGCTTGGTGGCTCTGACCGCCTATGCCTATGATTGTTGTGACAATGACAGCTGCAACGAAATCGGCCTGTCTGTCATTACCAGCAGGCCCGGTTCGACCGGTCGGGGGCCCTTTGCCTTGTTGAGCCAATCGCTGTCGAGTGACTTATGGGGCTATGTGCTCAAGCTTCCCGTGAATACGGAGCTGGCCAGGGTCCGAGGTGTCGTGGGCTACAACCTGCCGAAATGGCGAACGGACATCAGGTACCGCGAGACGGAGAAATCGGTGATCGCCGAGATATTCGACAGCGAAACAAGTAGGATCGACGTCATGTTCGAAGGCAGGAAGCTGGGCCGTCTTTCCAACAGCGGTTCGCTGGTCACGAACAGCTTCACCAATCTCGATCATCAGGGGCAGCTGACGACAGGCCATGCGATATCTCGCCAGCTCGGTCATGCCAGCAGTTCGCATGCCGATTCGGTGAAAATCCACCTGACGGAGGGCGGCCTGTCGGCATACATCAAGGCTTTGAAGCTTGGGAGGCTGGTCAGGTATGAATACGTGCCGCTCTTTCAGAGCGCGCTGTACGCTCCCCGGCCACTGTGACAGCTCGCCACCGGATCAAGGAGGTCTCCATGCATTTGAACGTCGATGGCAAGCGGTACGAACTTGATGTCGAAGCCGAGATGCCCCTGTTATGGGTTCTGCGGGACGAACTCCACATCACCGGGCCGAAGTATGGCTGCGGCATCGCCATGTGCGGTGCCTGCACGGTCCACGTCGATGGCGCCGCAGTGCGATCTTGTTCATTGCCCGTCGGGCAGGTGCAGGGCCGGGTGACGACCATCGAAGGGCTCGGCACCCCCGATGCCCTGCATGCAGTCCAAAAGGCCTGGATAGAGCACCAAGTGGCGCAGTGTGGCTACTGCCAGCCCGGCCAGATCATGGCGGCAGCCTCCTTGCTCGCAATCAATCCGGCTCCCTCGGAGGCCGAGATAGACACTGCGATGTCGGGCAACCTCTGCCGCTGCGGTACCTATCCGCGCATTCGTGAAGCGGTAAAGGCCGCCGCGCACAACTTGAAGAAGGCCTGACATGGGCAAGCTTGCCAACGCGGCTCGCCGCACCTTTCTGGTCAGCTCGGTTGCCATTGCCGGTGGCGTGGCTTTTGGTACCTATCTGGTACGCAAAACGCCGGCCAATCCCTTGCTTGCAGATCGAGGCAAGGGCCGGGCCGTATTCAATCCATGGGTCAAGATCGACGCCCGAGGCATCACGCTCATCGCTCCCCATACCGACTTGGGCCAGGGCGTGCGTTCGGTCCAGGCGGCCCTCATTGCCGAAGAGCTTGACGTGGATTGGGGGCAGTTCACCGTCGAGCCCGGTGTTCCGAGCGCTGCTTACTACAACACGGCCCTGTCCGGCGAGCAGGTGCCTTTCATGTCCTCCGACACCAGCACCTCCGCAGAAGCCGCGAGGTCGGCCCTGGGGGCATTGTTCAAGGTGCTTGGGCTGCAGCTGACCGGTGGCTCGAGCACTGTGCCTGACAGTTTCACCAAGCTGCGCAGAGCCGGCGCCATTGCGCGCGAAACGCTCAAGGCCGCGGCAGCCCTGCATAGCGGTGTGCCCGTGGCGCAGCTGAGAACGGAGAAAGGCGCGGTTGTACTGCCCGATGGCCAGCGTCTGGACTATACCGATCTGGCACGCGAGGCAAGTACCATCGAGCCCGTGCAGGACGTCACGTTGCGCGATCCTGCGCAATGGCGCTTGATCGGCAGGCCAATGCAGCGGCTGGACATTGTTCCCAAATCCACCGGTACGCTGACCTTCGGCATCGACATTCGCATGGATGGCATGCTGCATGCCGCCGTGAAAGTCAATCCGCGCAAGGGCGGCAAGATGAACAGCTATGACGCCCAAGCAGCCGCAGGCATGCGAGGTGTAAGCAAGATCGTACCCTTGGCCAATGGCGTGGCCGTGATCGCCGACAACACCTGGCGAGCCTTTCGGGCGGCCGACGCGATCGTGTTCGACTGGGGGCAGGCCCCTTATCCCCCAGAACAGGATGACCATTGGCGTGCCGTCGCTGAGTCGTTTGTCGCGGAGCGCCTCGACAAGGAATGGCGCAATGATGGCGAAATGGAGAAGGCACTGGGCGGCGATGTCCTCAGCGCCGAATACCGGGCACCTTATCTGGCCCACGCGCCGCTGGAGCCTCTTTCCGCTGTCGCCAGGGTCGCGCCCGAACGGGTGGATATCTGGGTTGGCACCCAGGTGCCGCGTTTTG
Organism: Comamonas sp. w2-DMI; assembly: GCF_040187735.1. Lineage (NCBI taxonomy): Bacteria > Pseudomonadati > Pseudomonadota > Betaproteobacteria > Burkholderiales > Comamonadaceae > Comamonas > Comamonas sp. w2-DMI. Next base: position 200,232 of record NZ_JBANEL010000006.1, read on the forward strand.
CGCAGGAGAGGGTCGCCAGAATCACCGGCGTGGCAGTGGAAAAAGTGCATTTGCACAACCAATACTGCGGAGGCAGCTTTGGCCATCGTCTCGAGAGCGAACATATTGCCCTCGCCGCCGAAGTGGCCAGGCAGGTGCCTGGCGTGCCCATCCAGCTGACTTTCAGTCGCGAGGACGATTTCGCGCAGGATTTCCCGCGCCAGATCTCGATGAGCCGCGCGAGCGGCTGCGTGAAGGACGGCAAGGTGGAGGCATACGCCCTGGACATTGCCTCGGTTTCCGCCAGCGCCTCGCAGATGAAGCGCCTGGGGCAACCGATGCCTGGGCCGGACGGGCAGATTCCTACCGGTGCCTGGAACCTGCCCTATGCGCTGCCGCACTTTCGCATGCGGGCCTACCGTGTACCCGAACTGGTACCCACCAGTTCATGGCGCTCGGTCGGCGCCTCGTCTGCCGGCTTCTTTGCCGACGGATTTCTCGACGAGTTGATCCATGCAGCGGGCGCTGATCCCATGCAGGAGCGCTTGCGCCTCGCACGGGACGCCGTGGCGCGCAAGGTGCTGGAGGCTGTGGCGGAAATGTCGGAGTGGAAGGGGGCCAAGCTGGGTGCGGGGCGTGGCCGCGGTGTGGCCCTCGTCGAGTCGTTCGGCGTGCCTTGCGCCGAGGTGGTCGAGGTCACGCAGACACCAAGCGGAATGCGTATCGACAAAGTGTGGGTGGCGCTGGATGTCGGCAAGATCGTCGATCCTGTCAATTTCGACAACCAGGTCAAGGGTGGCGTCGTCTGGGGCCTGGGCCATGCAATGAACTGCGAGCTTACCTATGCCGATGGCAAGGCGCAGCAGACCAATTTCCATGCGTACCAGGGCCTGAGGCTATACCAGTGTCCCGAGATCGAAGTGCGTGGTTTGGAAAATGGAGCCAAGGTCCGCGGTGCTGGCGAGCCCCCGGTGCCGCCGGCGGCGCCGGCGCTTGCGAACGCCATTTTTGCAGCGACTGGCTTGCGCTTGCGCGAGATGCCGTTCAACAAGCACATTGGCTTTGCCTAGGTGCAACCCGTAAATGGACCGGGATGGCCAGGCCACGAAGATTTTTTGTGCCGTTGAACCGATTGAGTTCCTGGACACGGGGTGACACTTGAATGGCTGCGAAAGCAGGACTGCCGACACCGGATTCTTCCCTGTCCGTGCAAGCCATTGATGAAGGTGGAGCCCGGTACCTCCGGGTTCAGAATTCTGCTCGATTGCGACCCGCAGTCTTGGCACGATACAACGCGCGATCCGCCGCTTCGACCAACTCCTCGGGTTCTTGCCGGCTCTGCAAGCTCGCGACTCCTATGCTGGCAGTGACGCAGCCGAAAGAGCTGGCCTTGTGGGCGATGCCCAGCTCCCGTATGCGTGCCAAGAGCTGTCTCGCAACCTGCATGGCTCCTTCTGCCGGGGTGGACGGAAGAACGAGGGCCAGCTCTTCCCCGCCATATCTGGCAGCAAGGTCTCCCGGGCGTTTGGCGGAGAGCGCCAGCTGGCGCGAAACCGCCTTCAGGCATTCGTCGCCCGCGACATGGCCGTAGTGATCGTTGAAACCCTTGAAACAGTCCAGGTCAATGAGCAAAAGCGACAGCGGCGTTGCTTCACGCGCGGCGCGCTTGGTTTCCCGCTTCAGTACGTCGTCAAAGCGGCGTCGATTTGCCAATCCTGTAAGAGGGTCCTGCGTTGCCAACTGCTCCAGCTGGTAGTTGGCTTCGAGCAGTTTCTCGCGTGCGGCAACGAGTGACGATTCAGCCTGCGCGCGCAGCCTTATGACCAGAATCAGGCGCCAGCCTATGACAGTGATCAATGCAAGCAGACTCGATACGACAGTGGCGGTCAGAAGGGCATGGCGTCGCCATGCGCGTAATGCCTCGTCTCTGCCCTGCGCTACGGTGATGAATATCGGATAACGATCATTGCTCCTGAAGGCATAAAGCCTTTCGGTTCCGTCGATGCTGGATTCGAAGGAGGCCGTACCAAATTTCAAGCTGGGATAGTGGCGCAGGAAATTGGGTGAGCGCGAGAAATCACGCCCAAGATCCTGCTCGCGGAATGGATGCCGGACTAAGAGCAGACCACCGGTAGTCGCCAGTGCAATCACTCCATGTTCGCCGATGTCTATCTTCCCGAACAGGCGCAAGAAATTCTCTATGCCCAGTGTCGCAACAATGACGCCGCCGAAGCGTCCCTGCCCATCCTTGAAGCGACGGCTCACGGTAATTACCCATTCGCCCGTGGACCGGCTACGTATGGGTGCGCCGATAAAGACATTGTCAGAGGCATCTTCGCGGTGATGCAGGAAATAGCTGCGGTCAGCGCTGCTTGTGCCTGTGGGAAACCTGCCTTTGGAAGACATCAGCCATTTGCCGCGAGCGTCAACCACGAGCAGTTCGTTAAGCTGGTTGAGAAGGCTTTCCTGTCGATTGACGAGCTGCTGTATGCGTTGCAAATGCTCTGGTGCAACCCCTTCGGCTTCCAGGCGCTCGGCCATCCCCAGCAGCAGCATGGAACTCTGGGTGAGGACCCCTTCCGCATAAGTGTTCAGTGTCTGTGCCAGATTGCGGTTGTTGGTGTCGATTTCAGCCAGGGTACGCTGGCGCGCCGTCCAGATCTGCCAGCAGGTAGCAGCCAGTACGGAAAGGACGACCACCACCAACAGGTAGGCTGCTAGCTGGGCATCGTGCTTTGCTGCCAATATCTTGCGGATACTGCTTCGAATTTCTCCGCCCAGGGAATGGTCTTCCGCCTTCCCCTCCCCAAAGGACATGTTCTAGTTCTCCTGATCGTCAATCCAGCGTGAACGGTTCTTTGGTCTCGCCGTGGTTAAGCCCTCTTGCTGTCAAGTGTGGATGGGGCTGACGAAATTCTCCTCCATCTTCAGAAAACCTGTCGCATGCCGGGCCCGGTCCCGGCGGCCAGGGAGCATGCACGAAGAAGTGGGATCTTTCCGGCAGAGTGATGCCTGATATCAATCATCCCGATACGTCGGGCAGGGAGCCACTGCCCGACCGCCTGAAGTCGTCCGAGGGGACCGCCTGTGTTGCGTCCGACAGAGGCAGACGTATGCGTTATGGCCGGCTGTGCATGATGAGCGGGTGCACGATCAGCCCGATGAGTGCCGCTGTCACCACGACCACTGGCTCGGGAATCTTCTTGAAGCGCCACAGAATGGCTGCTGTGCCAGTCGTCAATGCGGCAGTGATCCCATCGGAGATGGAACGCTGGCCAATGACAATTACCGCGCCTGCGATGGAGCCGATGGCAGCGGCCGTGACGCCATCCACAAACGCGATGACGTCCGGGCGCTTGCCGTATTTCTTGAAGTACGGTGCAGGGATCACCGTGAACAGGTAGCAGGGTACGAAAGTGGCTAATGCTGCCACCACTGCCCCCCAGAAGCCACTGACCAGGTAGCCGATGAAGCCCGTGGTGATCACCACCGGACCCGGCGTGATCATGGCCACGGCCACCGCATCCACGAACTGCCGTTCGGACAGCCAGCCGTATTCCTTGACGACGCCACCGTAGAGAAAGGGTACGATCGCCAGGCCGCTGCCGAAGACGAAACTGCCCGCATAGGCGAAGTACAGGCCGATCTGCTTGAGCCTGGTCCAGTCGACGGTACCGAGTGCGAACAGCCCCGCCAGATGCACTGTAACGCTGTTGAGGTCACGCTTGCGTACCAGCCAGGCCGGAGGCGCCCGCCAGAACCACACCAGCATGCCCGCGCCGAGGAAGAGCCAGACTTCTTCCGACTTGGTGATCACGGTAATGGATGCGCTGGCCAGAAAGATGGGCCACAGCAGCTTGTCCTTGCCGATGCTCTTGTTCGCCAGCTTGTAGGCGCTCAGGGCGATGATGCCTGTCACGGCAGCGCCAACGCCATAGAACACCGACTGCATCCAGCCGATGCCGCCGTAAGCCACGTAAGCTGCACCAAGCGCCACGACCATGCAGAAGGACGGCAGAACAAAGGCTATCCCGACCAGGGAAGCACCCAGAAACCGATAGTGGACATAGCCGAGGTAGATTGCCAGCTGTGCGGCCAGAGGCCCCGGCATCAGTTGGGCCAGGGCCAACCCCTCCTTGTAGTCGGCATCGGTGATCCATTGGCGCTTTTCCACCAAGTCGCGGTACATGTAGCCCGCCAGTGCAACCGGGCCGCCGAAGCCCCAGGTGCCCAGGGCGAGCATGTAGCGCACGAGTTGCCAGAGCGTGTAGCCAGGTGCATTTGCCGCGTTGGTGGCGGCTACTGCTGTTGTACCGGGGTCGTTCATGTTCATCTCCGGAGTGCTTGGAGGTTACGGTTTGCGTGGGTTGGAAAAATGTGCGTGCAGCGAATCCAGCACTCCGCCAATGTCTGCAAGGAGCGAGTCGTCGTCAGGCCAGCGCTTTCTAGCACCGGCCAGCACGGCTTCGAACCCCGCAGCCTCGGCGGTGGGCGTGCCACCCACATCCAGCGCATGCACCATCGCGCCGAGCTGCGCCAGGCCACGGTCGCCTTCCAAGCCAAAGCTCGCCAGCAGGACCTCGAACGTCACACGCTCGCCGATGTGCGAAAAGGTTGCGCCGTCGAAGTCGAAGCCCAGTGCTTCGGGCGGGCAGTCGGCAGGGTCGTCCAGCCACAGAAAGCATGCATGTGGGTCGATGAAGCGCTGGATCAGCCAGGCGCTGGCCACGCGGTCTACCCAGAGGTTTCGGCGCGTTGCCCAGCGCCGTCCCTGATACTGCATGCGATCTCGCCTGGCAATGCTTCCGGTAGTTGCCAGGGGCTCGCCAGGCGATTGCATCGTGGCGACGGCGTTGACGAAGTCGCGCCATTGGGCCTGGGCGCGTATTGAAATTTCACCGGGAAAGAAGTCGATCTTGCGGATGGCGTCATAGGCACGGGCTTGCCGACGCTCCAGGCGGTTGAGCTCGGTCGAGCCAAGGCTGGACAGTGTTTTGCGTGCTGCGGCCAAGTCCAGCAGCCATTGGGCGTAGTCTTTGGTGCGGTCAAACAAAGCCTGGTAGGCGGCTTGGTCTGCCATGTTCCTGGCTTGGACATGCAGCAGCCAGGCTTGGCCTCCCTCTTGCCGGACCTCATCTGCCAGGGACTGCAGTTGCGTTGCCTGTTCGGCCTTTTCAGGGAGCAGGTAGGCTCCGTCACGCAAGGCGGCGCAGCCCAGGCTCTTGACGGCACGCCAGATCCGCATGCGCGGTGTGGCACTTGAGGCTGGAAGACTGATGATCAGAGCCAGCCAGGAGTTGGAGATGAGCGTCATGGAAAAAGCTTAGGTTTTTGTCGCGCTTGCTGCAATGCTGTAGCTGTCACTACAAATGTCCGTCATAGAGAACGATTGCGTTTCTGGATAGAATTATTCAAATAATATTGTATTATTGAATAATGAAAGAAGTTCAGGCTGTATGTGCTTTAAGCGCTCTTGCGCATACCCAGCGCTTGCGCGCATTTCGGGCCCTGGTGGTAGCCGGCAACCAAGGGTTGACTCCCAGCGTGATGGCCGAGCAGCTTGATGTGGCCCGCAACGCGCTGTCTTTCCATTTGAAGGAACTGGCCCATGCGGGGCTGGTCACGGTGGAGCAGCAGGGGCGCAACTTGATCTATCGCGCTGATTTCACGCAGATGAACGGCTTGCTTGCTTATCTGACCGAGCATTGCTGCCAGGGCGGCGCATGCGAAGTCACGGGCCCTGCCCATATCTCCCGTTCTTGCTGCTGACGCCAATTCCTATGACACAAGCTGCAACCGCAAGCTGTACGCCGGGCTCGCCCTCGATGAATGCCTTCGAGCGCTATCTGACACTGTGGGTATTTGTATGCATCGTGCTGGGCGTTGCTCTGGGCCAGTTCTTCCCCCGCATGTTCCAGGCCGTCGCGCGATGGGAAGTTGCGCAAGTCAATCTTCCGGTCGGCGTCCTGATCTGGGTGATGATCGTCCCGATGCTCCTCAAGGTGGACTTCGGCGCGCTGGGCTTGGTCAGGCAGCACTGGCGCGGCATTGGCGTGACGCTGTTCATCAATTGGGCCGTCAAGCCGTTTTCCATGGCCATCCTGGGCTGGCTGTTCATTCGGCATGTCTTTGCACCGTGGCTGCCTGCTGGTCAACTGGATAGCTATATCGCCGGCTTGATCCTGCTGGCGGCTGCGCCTTGCACGGCCATGGTATTCGTCTGGAGCCGGTTGACGGGAGGCGACCCTGTGTTCACTCTGTCTCAGGTTGCGCTGAACGATGCCATCATGGTGTTCGCTTTTGCCCCCATCGTGGGCTTGCTGCTGGGCCTGTCATCCATCGCCGTGCCCTGGAGTACGCTGCTGGTGTCGGTGGTGTTGTATATCGTGGTTCCGGTCGTTCTGTCCCAGCTCTGGCGCCGCGCATTGCTGAACCAGGGGAAAACAGCCTTCGAGGCCGCACTGTCCCGCATGGGCCCGCTGTCCATGGCTGCGCTGCTGCTGACACTGGTGCTGCTGTTCGCATTTCAGGGCGAAACCATCCTGAAGCAGCCTCTGGTGATCGCCATGCTGGCGGTGCCCATTCTTATCCAGGTACTCTTCAATTCCGGCCTGGCCTATTGGCTCAATCGTCGTGCAGGCGAGCAGCACAGCATTGCCTGCCCGTCGGCATTGATTGGCGCCTCCAACTTTTTCGAACTGGCCGTGGCTACAGCCATCAGCCTGTTTGGCTTTCACTCCGGTGCAGCGTTGGCCACGGTAGTCGGCGTGCTGATAGAAGTTCCGTTAATGCTGCTGATTGTGCGTTGGGTCAACCGTAGCAGGGGCTGGTACGAGCGCAGTTCGACGGCCATTGACCAATAAAGCCTTTCCGCCATGAGCAACATCACGATCTATCACAACCCCGCCTGTGGCACCTCGCGCAACGTGCTCGGCATGATCCGAAACAGCGGTGAAGAGCCTACGGTCATTGAATATCTGAAAACTCCGCCTGACCGCGATACGCTGAAGCGGCTGATCTCCGCCATGGGTGTCCCTGTGCGCGCGGTACTGCGCGAAAAAGGCACTCCTTATGCCGACCTGGGCCTGGACGACCCCCAGTGGACCGATGAACAACTGATCGACTTCATGCTTCAGTATCCCATCCTCATCAATCGGCCCATCGTGGTCACGCCGCTTGCCTCGCGGCTGTGCCGGCCATCGGAGCTCGTACTGGCCATACTTCCGCAAGCTCAGCGCGGAGCATTCTGCAAGGAAGATGGCGAAGTCGTTGTTAATGCCGAAGGGCAACGTGCCTGAGCCGGTGTCCTGACTTGCTGTGCTGCAAACAAGATATTTCTGGAGCGTAAAGTTGATGTAAAACGAGATTGATTCTCGTTTAATATTCATGTGCTCCAGCGGAGCAGATCAGGTTTTAGCCACTTGACGCCAGAACAGCCCTCCTGGCAGACCCAGCCAAGCCCCGTCAAAAACTTCATATAACGAGGCATTCATGGCATTGAGGTATACGCCGCTGGCAGCGGTATTGGGTCTGGCGTTTTCCGGCGCTGCCGTGGCGCAGCAGACGGCCGAGGTCACGCTGCAGGAAGTTCAGGTCCGCAGTGACAGAGAGGTGGGGCCCAGTTACAACCCTCCCACGGCCACCAGCGCAACAAAAATTGAAGCGCCGCTGCGCGATATTCCCCAGACCGTGAATGTGGTCCCGCAGAGCCTGCTGCGCGACCAGGTGGTGCAATCCATGCAGGATGCACTCAAGATGGTGCCTGGCGTGGGGCTTTCCCATGGCGATGGGCAGCGCGACCAGGTCACCATTCGCGGCTTCTCGGCCATTGCCGACCAGTTCGTGGATGGCTTGCGCGACGACGCGCTGTATTTCCGCGATCTGTCCAACATCGAGCAGATCGAAGTGCTCAAAGGCCCGGCCTCGGTGCTCTACGGCCGCGGCTCCTCGGGAGGCCTGATCAACCGCATCACCAAGAAGCCCGGCATCAACCTCAGCGAAGTGGGCTTGACGCTGGGCAGCTGGAACCAGCGCCGCGGCGATTTCGACCTGGCGCGTGCGCCAGAGGACAGCCGTTTTGCCTTCCGCATCACCGGTGCATTGGAGCGTGCGGACAGTTACCGCGACCAGCAGTTCCTGGACCGCGATGCGCTGGCGGCTTCGCTGTTGTTCAAAGCCAGTGCCGACACCAATGTTCTGCTACAGATGGATCATCTGAAGGATCGCCGCCTGACCGATTTTGGCATTCCAGCACTCAACGGACGACCGCTCGACGTTCCGGCAGGTGCCTACTACGGCGCAGCGAATGCCCGGGACGTGGACTTCACCCAGTCCAGGGTCGATTCGGTCGGCCTTACATTGAATCACCGCTTCAACGAAAGTCTGGCACTGCGCAATGCCTTTCGTTACTACACCTATTCTCTGGACCGCAACAACACGCTGACGCGTAGCGTGAACGAGAAAAACCTCTCGTTCACGCTCAACCACGGCAATGTCTACCGCGATGAACATGGATGGTTCAACCAGACAGAACTGACACAAAAGGCGAAATTCCTGGGCATGAAGCACCAGTTGCTGTACGGCATGGAAGTGGGGCAGCAGAACAAGAATCTGGTGAATTACTCGGCGCCCGTGACCGACGCCACCGGCAGGATCCGAGACTTTGCACTGTTCAATCCTGTGCTCCCGACCCTGCCCCTGAGCACTTCCCGTGTTCCCGGCGCGGATAACCTTGGTACCTTCAAGACCCTGGCGTTTTATACCCAGGACATGATCGAGCTGAGCCCGAAGTGGAAGGTCCTGGCCGGCCTGCGCTACGACCGTTTCGAGCAGGAAACCTATGACCGCCTGCCCGGCCGGTCGAACCTGGGCCGCACGGACTCCACCTGGAGTCCGCGCGCCGGCCTGGTCTACCAGCCCTCGGCCACCTGGTCGTACTACGCTTCCTGGAGCAAGTCCTTCCAGCCGTCGGGTGAGGCTTTCTCGCTGGCTGCCAACAATGCGCAAATCGCGCCGGAAAAGACCACCAACCAGGAAGTCGGCGTCAAATGGAACATGCCGGACGGCAAGTCCTCGTTCACGGCCTCGCTGTTCCAGCTGGAGCGCACCAATATCAAAAGCACCGATCCTGTGAGCAATACCTTGGTCCCTCTGGGCGTGCAGCGTACTCGGGGCCTGGAGCTGACCTTTGCCGGCGAGGTCGCACCGAGCTGGCAGATATGGGCTGGCTATGCCTACCTGGATGGCGAGATGAGCACGTCGCCCGCGGTTGACGCCGGCCAGCCGGTGCAAGGCAAGCGACCCACGCTGACGCCCAGGCACAGCGCCAACCTGTGGCTGACCAAGGCGCTGGGCAATGGCTTCGGCGTGGGCGGTGGCCTGAACTACGTCGGTGCCCGCTTCGCCAATCCCGGCAACACCGTCACCTTGCCCAGCTACACCACCGTGGACGCCATGGCCTACTACCGCATGGGTCCCTGGGATGTGCAGCTCAAGCTCAACAACCTGCTGGACCGCCACTACATCGTGGCCGGCCATGGCAGCTCGCCCAACCTGAATCTGCCGGGAGCGCCGCGCTCGGCCCAGGTCGTGGCGCGTTACCGATTCTGAGGCGGCAGGTTGTTGCTGGCACTTGTGGCTGGCAGCATGGCAAAGCCTGGACCGGCAACCATGCTCAGACGCCGATCACTGCGGAAAGGGGGCATGCGCTGACAGGCCTGTCCCGCATCTAGGCCAAAGGGGACATCGACAGCACGACCTTGTTTCGGCCTTGGGCCTTGGCGTCGTACAGTGCCTTGTCGGCCGCATGGATGACTGCGGATACGTCCGCATCCTGTTCCGGTGTCCACGTGGCTGCGCCAATACTGGCAGTGATATGGCCGTATTCGCTTCCCGAGTGTTCAATGCAAAGGCCGGAGATGGCCGCTCGAATATTTTCGGCAATATGAGCGGCACCTTCTGGCGAGGTATCCGGCAAGACCACGATGAATTCCTCGCCGCCATAACGCGCCGCACTGTCTGCCGGCCGGCGGATATTGTCGCCAATGCATTTGGCCACGGCCGTCAATGTGTCGTCGCCGGCTTGATGTCCGTAGGTGTCGTTGTAGACCTTGAATTTGTCGATGTCGACAAACAACAAGGAGAAAACGCTGCGGGTCCGTCTGGCCCTGCGCCATTCTCCATCCAGGATTTCGCCAAGTGTGCGGCGGTTGCTCAGCCCGGTGAGCCCATCGGTCCGAGCCAGCATTGCCAATTCTGACTCTGCACGCAGCCGGCGCCTGAGCTGTATTCCGAAGGCAAAAGACAGACCGATGAAAGCTGCCGCGAGAGCTCCCATGACCGTGGCGATGAGAAGAGCACGATGCCGCCAGACAGCATATATATCGGTATGCGCCTCTGCCACCATGATGATGAGCGGGAGATTCGGCAGGTTCTTGAAGTAGTACAGCCGCTGGACGCCGTCGATGACCGAGGTGTCCGAAAAACTTCCTTCCGTTGCCGAGAGAAAATGCTTGAACGTGCTTGCGTCGCGAATGTTTCTGCCTATGACTTTTTCATCATAGGGCTGGCGCATGATCATGGAGCCGTCACGCCCTATGAGTGCCACCGAGCCATGCGGCCCCAATGACAGGGACGCAAACAGCTTGCGGAAGTATTCCAGCTGAACCGCGATCAGCACGACGCCGGCGAAAGAGCCATCGGCACGCGATATCCGGCGACTCAGCGGAATGCTCAACGAGCCGCCGCGCAGCCGTGATGCATAAGGCTTGCCGACGTACAGGCCTATGTTGGGATCGTTCTGATGCACCTTGAAATATTCGCGGTCTGAAAAGTTTCCCTTTCTAGGCACTTCGCTTGCGGCATCGATCACCGTATTGCCCTCGGCATCCAGCACCAGGATGGAACCCAGATATGTCGCAGTTGCAGCGCGATCGAACAGGGCCATCGCTCTCAGACGAGGTGAGGCTGCCATCAGTTCGGGGTCATTCACTCCGTCGACTACGTTTTGCAGCGACAGTGCGTAGAGCTCGAAATTGCGTTCGATATCGTGTTCCGCAAGGAGCGCGACATTGCGCGATGCTTCTGTGGCATGCGCCATGGCATCCAAGCGGCTTTGGTACAGGGCCATTGCACAGATGGCAGCCATCGACAGTGCAATCAAAACTCCCGCGATCATCATCGCATAGGGGGCGGTGAGCCTGCTGTAGTTCCATATGAAGGAAAGACAGCGAGGCGATTGGTTTTTTTGGGCGTCTTTCACCGCTCTCTTCCTGTCCGTATATTCCGGCCGCACAATTGCTCGATGAACTGACCCGACTCCAATGGGCGGCCCAGCAGGTAGCCCTGGGCAATGTGACAGCCATGCTGCTGCAGGAAATCAAGCTGGGCTTGTGTTTCGACGCCTTCTGCCACGACCGTCAGCCCAAGACTCTTGCCCAAAGAGACAATGGTCCGTGCAATGGTTGAATCCGCTCTGGAGTCAGGGACGTTTTGCACGAAGCTGCGATCAATCTTGAGGCATTGGATGGGAAAGCGGGACAGGTAACCCAGGCTCGAGTAGCCTGTGCCGAAATCGTCAACGGCCAGATGCACGCCCAGTTGGCGCAAGGCACGCATTGTGGCGGCTGCCTCGTCGGGCTTGTGCATCATCATGCTTTCGGTGATTTCAAGTTCAAGCCGGGAGGCTGGCAACCCCGAGCATGCCAAGGCCTGGCGGACTTTCTCCAGCAGTGCTGGGTCCTGAAATTGCTTGGCCGAAAGATTGACGGCAATGGTCAGCCACATGTCGAGACTGCGGCTCCATGACATGGCTTGGATGCAGGCGGTGCGCAATGCCCATTCGCCAATGGATACGATGAGGCCGGTTTCTTCAGCCAGCGGAATGAATTCCGCAGGAGACACAAGGCCTCTGACCGGGTGCTTCCAGCGCAGCAAGGCTTCAGCTCCGATGGTCCGGCCGCTGGCAATATCGACCTTGGCCTGATAGTGAAGTTCGAAAGCCTCTGTTTTGACGGCTTCCCGCAACTGGTCCACCAGCTGCAGCCGTGTCTGGGCAGCGTGATCCAGCGCGGGAGAAAAGAACGCCATCTGGTTGCGTCCGCTCTTCTTGGCGCGGTACATGGCGACATCCGCAAGACTCAGAAGGCTTTCTGCATCGCTGGCGTCCTGTGGATATATGACGACTCCAAGGCTGGTCGTGAGCTGAATCTGCTGACCCTGTATGAGATGTAGCTGGGCGACTGCGGCCAGGATTTTTCTTGCGGTGGCTCCGGCAACATCCACGTCGCCGAGCTGATTCAATACGATGACGAACTCGTCGCCCCCGAGCCTATAGATCGCATCCATGGTACGTACACAGCGCTCCAGAGCCTGTGCTACTTCCTGCAGCATGGCATCACCCGCGCGATGGCCCAGGCTGTCGTTGATGCTCTTGAAATCATCTAGATCCAGCAGCATCACTGCGAATTGGACACTTTGGTGCTGTCCATTTCCAATGGACAGATTCAGGTCATGCTCAAGCCGTATCCGGTTGCCCAGCCCCGTGAGACTGTCATGGGTAGCTTGTTGCTTGAGATGGTGGTTGGCGATTTCCAGTGCACGTGTACTGCGCCGAACCATTTGCGCCAGTTCGACAGGGCGCATGAGCATGGATCGGATCAAGGCAGCAATGGCTGCTGCTATCAAAGCCGCCAGCAGACTCCCTGTCACGCGAGTGGAGTTGAAGAAGGCGTCGGGATCGACCGGCGAGACGGTGAGCTGCCAGCGGCCTCGCGGAACACCAATGGATGTAGTGGCCGAGGCCTCGGTGACTGGTGCTGCGCTGCGTAGCAGCGTCTGCGGCTTGCCCGTAACCGGATGAGTGCGCCAGAGGTGATAAGCAAGCCCCTGCTGTTTTAAATAATCGAACTGGCCTATGTCCTTTACAGTATCCAAAAGCACCACTGCACTGACAAACCCCCAGAAATGCTGGCTGCCTCGGTTGTCGGCAATAAACACTGGATAGCGGCCCACGAAACCTGGTTTTCCCTGTCGAAGCTGGGCGGGAACGGCAATATGGAGGTCGTGAGCCGCCATGGCCAGCTCCGCTTCTTCCCGGCTCTGCGGATCGTTGAGCAGATCGTGGCCGACAGGGCCTTGGTGAGCCGTGGCAGGAAACACATTGCGAACCACGCCGCCTGGGGCAAGCTGCACGTTGTCTACCCCGGAATAAAGGGGGAGCAGTTCGCCTGACAGCTGCTCGATGCTGGCCAGATCTGTGGGGTGCTCGCGAAGCACCACAGCCATGGCGTAGGTGATCGACAGCGTTCTATTCACCAGCTGCTGCACCAGTGCCCCATGTGCAGCAGCTGTTTCGGTGAGCTTTCGCTGGCGCTCGGATGCTTGTACCCGGTCAATGGAAACCACGATGACCATTCCAATGCCCAGCCCCAAAACAAATGCCAGGCTCGCGAGCAGATTGGCCTGTCTCGTCTCGGAGAACCGCGCTCTCGGTGGCTTGCTCGCTGGTAAGAGAATGGATGTGAGCATCGGGCCCTTGCAAAGATGACGATCGTGGCGTAATGGCTGCTGATATCGCGATGTCGCAAAGCGCAGCTCGCCGGATGACGAGGCGCCCATACGGAGGCTGCCTGCAATGGCTAGGCTTCCAGCTCGCGATGAACGGCTGCGGGTTATGGCCTCATTTGCGAACTGGCTGCGGAGCAACCGATTGCTTTGATATTTTTCTTGAATTGTGTCGGTTTTTGAAAGGATTTTTTCTTGGCCGACACTCTAAAAAGAACGTGCGTTATCCGTTCATGGCACCCGTCATGCACACTGGCTGTCTTTAAGAGAGCTGATGAAAGAATGCGCCAGTGCTGGCAGGAATTAGGCAGGCGCAGCTTTGGTCGCTCGGGTTGCCAGGACGGAAGCGGGGGGCAGCTTTGCTTGCGCACGACAGACATCAGTGAAGAAAGCTGGGAACCCTTGCCTAACTGTGCTGCGAGGCTCGGCTGTGCGAGCGACGTGCGAAATTTCTTGGGCTGGGTAAGCCACGTCTCAGCCGTTGTGGCTGCGGTGCATATTCGCGTCGTGGTTGGACGGAATTTCTGCCTTGTGTGTACCAGTCTGGCAGAAGGGTTCTATGGCCGCGTGCATATTCCGGTTGTACTGAACGACTGTGTCAGCCATCACTGACTAGACTGCCGGCCGCTCCGTCCGGCCACAAGCGGGCGTGACAACATTCTTGGTACTGCTCATGTGCTTTATGGAAACTTCTCCAAATCGATGGATTAGTTTTACTTAATTAAAATTGCCTAAATGATAGAGACGGAATTTTTATCATTGCTCGATTTCTTACGCTCGACCGCTTTGCTCAGTACCTTTGTACTTGAAAGCCATACCGTCAGGCGCGATAACGAAGATGGGTAGATTACCAAGCATGGCCGCATGCCGCTTTGCACAGTCTCCGTCCATGCACGGGTCATCATAAAAACGGATACCACCATCCGAGCCACAGGGGACATGATTGTTCCTGTATGAAGTGGGCTTTCCGATGGGGATGACTAATTCCTTCAAATGGGGACGGCGCCCCCTCGGGGGCCTTGCTGCCACGCGCGGATATCTTGCTCTTCAAGGGGGAGTACCAACTCGTAGTGGCACAACCATTCATCATCGAAGCCCGTTTGCTTTTTGCACTTGTCCAGCGCATTTGCAGGCGCGGTGCCGGTAATTTTTGTTTAGGCATGCTGCTGCACCTCCTGCGCCGCGGCGCGTTGTGCTCCACCAATACCTTGACTTGAGCTGTAGCTCCAGGTTGTAGCCGATCTACTCAGCGTTTGGCAGACATGCCGCCACGAATTTGTAGCGACAGGTAGTCGGCAGCCGCTGCCGGTCTTCAAGCGCAAGCAATCCAGCTACAAAACCATGTGATTTTTGTATCGCGGCCAAGTAAGCGTAAGGGCGAGATTCGCTGATCCAGTCCCCGTCTTGAGGCTATCTTTCTGTGAAGGAGAGCGAGCTGTGCTCCAGATGCAAAAAAGCCACCCAAAGGTGGCTTGAGACGCGTTCCCGACAAAGCTAGAAGACGTTATGGGATCGTGGCGAGTCAATGTCCTCTAGTTGCGGCTGCTCCTTTTCCTTCTTCTTTTTGTCTTTAGCAAAAGAAGCCTTTTTGTCATGCTCCCGTAGGGAGGGATATGCATCACGAAGTGAGAACATCAGTTTCACGGTATCCCAAATGGGAGGGGCAGATACGGGGATAGGGTTCTTTGGCATATAGACCTCCGGTCCGTGGTGACGAAGCAAGATGGATCGTCTGGATTCAGAGTACGCTTTTTGAAGTCCTCAATTCGTAAACGTGAGAAAAGTCGGTAGCTGTTACCAGTGAAGCCCTTTCGGACGGCTGACAGCTGTGCTTCAGTTATCCAACGGTTCAGGGGAAACAACTCTTTCCGCTTCGGGATCTTGCGGGATAACTGGATCGGTTTGTTGGGTGGCTTGCCGCGGCGGCTGGTCGCTGACATCGGGCGTTTCAGGTTCCTGAGCAGGGTAAGGCTCCTCGACCGGATTTCTGTCCTCATCTCCGGGATATGCTGGTCTTTGAGGCGTTTCCCATGGGACGCTTTCGCTCCCGGAAGCCGGACTTTCATCCGGCAGTGTGCCCGCACCCGAATGTGTTGGCTTTTGAGAAGTGGCTGGCATATCAATCCTCGAAGAGCCGGCCCCGGTGTGCAAGGCCGGCCCAGATCACGCATTAATGCTGATTCTGTTTCTGGGTGTTCTGTCCAGCCTGCTGACGGTTCGGGTTCTGCTGCTGTTGCTGGTCAGTGCGCTTTTGCGGCTGCTGCTGATGCCCCGGCTGATTCAGCCAGCGAGAACGTGGCGGTATAGGTGCCAGGAACGATGTTGCCGATCATCTCTTTAGGCACATCGAGCACGCCGACCTGCGAGACTTGACCGTCACCATCGAGCAGGATGCATTCAGCCTCTTGCATCCTCCATTCTTTGTTGTTCTTACCGATGCCCGAACGGGGCTCATTGACTTTGAGAATCTGAACGACGGACGAATGCTGCATATGGCCTCCTATGGCGTGATATCCCCTGCAGATGGGGCACAACGAGCAACAGCGCTCTAGGCTTTCCCGCAAGCGAGAGAGCCTGCAGAGCTGTCATGAGAAACTCGCAAACCGAGGGAAGGAGAACTTGGAATGCCGCAAAAAACGCTGCTGGCCATACTCATTTGCATCGGAGGCGGCGCATGGGCACAAAACACGATCTACCGATGCGGAAACGCATACAGCGACGAGCCATGCAAGGGAGGCACAACCGTAGACATACGACCAACTGATGGCGCGCACAGCATGAGCGGACAACGGCGAGACAGCCACGAAGCGTTTGCACGCTGGCGAAACAGAGAGATTGACAAGGCGCTGCAGCCACTCACCGGGGTATCCCCGGAAGAAGGCGAACGACTTCGCGAAGAACGCCGCTACAAGACGATCCCCCGCATCAAGACCAAGCCTTGACTGGGTGCCCCCCGCCTGGCCGACCTTAGCGGGAGCCGCCAGGCTTGCGCTTTGGCCAACTTGTCCAGGCGAGGGACTTAACGCAGACGTGGGAATGGGGACAGGCATGCTGGCGGCTCCTAGATAAAATGGTCCAAATGACACCGATGTCATTTGTATACCAATGTATCACGAATTGGAGTCGTATGTACACCATAGAGCAGGTAAATTCCCTAATAGATAAAGCAAGTGAAGCCGCGGGGAGTCAAAGAAAACTCGCAGCCCTGCTCGGCATAGAGCACGCGAATCTTGTGAAGATCAAGAAGGGGGAGCGCCCGTGCAACTGGCGTGTACGAGGCAAGCTACGCGCAATACTGGGTGAAGACCCTGCGCATGCTTTCGTGGCCGCGATGGCAGAGGACCTAGACGGCTCAGAAAATGAAGACGAAAAAAAAAGCCGCAGACGGCTTGAAGGCCATGCTTGCGGCGTTTCCTGATGACTGGCGGAGGCTGTGGCAGTCGAACTGATGTTTCATTTCGCATCATAAAATATCAAAATTCAATGTTTTTTCAATAAAAAACAATGGGTTATGATTTTATTTGTCTCAAGTTGACTCATTGTGCATCGCACAATATTCTGTTTTTTCCGTATACGATTCCGTATAACGAGAGCAAAATGGGCCTCCAGTTTCCGTCGAACTTAAACGTATGGTGAAAGCGAATAAATTGACGCAATTGCAAGCCAGCCGAATCAAGGTTGCTGGCATGCATGGTGATGGTGCAGGGTTGTGGCTGAAGGTCACCGAAGGGGGCTCAAAATCCTGGATCCTGCGCTACACGATGGCCGGGCGCGAGCGTTGGACGGGGCTTGGGCCGTACCCCGATGTTTCGCTGGCCGAAGCACGCGACAAAGCCATGGCATGGCGCAAGCAAGTACGCGAAGGCATTGATCCGATGAAGGTCAAGCAGGAAGCTTTGGCAACGACGCGCGCAGAGCAGGCTAAAGCGGTGACATTTGCTTGGTGTGCCGCGCAGTACATTGAATCACATCGGGCGGGATGGAAAAATGCCAAGCATGCAGAGCAGTGGGTCAGCACGCTGGCCATGTACGCTGAACCTGTGATGGGCAAGATGGATGTGGCCCTGGTGGAGACCGAACATGTGGTGCGCGTGCTTGAGCCTATTTGGAACAGCAAGCCGGAAACTGCTTCTCGTTTGCGGGGGCGCATTGAATCCATCCTTGGCTGGGCTAGTGCTCGCCGCCTGCGCAACGGCGACAACCCCGCGCGTTGGAAAGGGCATCTGGATTCATTGTTTCCTGCCCGCACCAAGGTCTCTCGGACGCGCCACTTCGCGGCACTTCCGTGGAAGGACATGCAGTCGTTCATGACTTCGCTGGAGGCGCAGGCCGGAGTGGGTGCGTTGGCGTTGCGCTTCACGATCCTCACAGCCGCTCGCTCCGGCGAGGTGCGCGGCATGGTGTGGGACGAAGTGGACTTGTCAGCCCGTCTGTGGGTTGTTCCTGCTGAACGCATGAAGGCGGGGCGCGAACACCGGATTCCATTGTCAGATGCTGCCGTGGCCTTGTTGCGTCAGCAGGAACAAGCGCTCCTGGCTGGCACGAATGTCGTTTTCCCCAGCGTGCGGGACCATAAGCCTCTTTCGGATATGACGCTCACGGCAGTGCTTCGCCGAATGCAGCGCAATGATTTGACGGTGCACGGCTTTCGCTCGACCTTCCGCGACTGGGCTGCCGAAGCGACGGATTACCCTCAGGAAATGGCCGAGATGGCGCTGGCACACGTGGTCAGCAATAAGGTGGAGGCTGCTTACCGGCGAGGTGACATGTTGGAGAAGCGTCGTGAGATGATGCAGAAATGGGCCGAGTTCATTCTTTAGCGCTAAGGCTTTGGAAGTGATCGCCAGCCTTTTCTTCCCTGTGGCGCATTGCGCATAATTGAGTAGAGCAAGGAGTTTCCCATGCGACCATCACAAGCACTTGAAATTAGGCGTAGCGATATACGCGCAGCAGTGGGCCGTTATCGCACTGAAAACCCGCGTGTATTTGGCTCCGTCGTGCATGGAACCGATCAAGAAGGCAGCGACTTGGATTTGATCGTTGATGCTCTTCCGGGTGCCACTCTCTTTGATCTGGGGGGCTTGCAGGATGAATTGGAGAGCATCCTTGGTATTCAGGTCGATTTGCTGACCCCCTACGATTTACCCGCCAAATTCCGCGATCAAGTCCTTTTGGAGGCCCGGCCTGTATGAATATGAACAGGTTGCCTGATTACATTGATCATATGCAGCAGGCGGCTGCAGATGCATGTGGCTTTGTTGTGGGCATGACCCGAGACGAATTTGAGGCAGACAAGAGGACGCAGCAAGCGGTCATCATGAGCCTCATCATTCTTGGCGAAGCAGCCACCAAGGTCATGGATGGTTATGGTGATTTTGCAGCAGCGAATCCTAATGTTCCTTGGAGAGCTATGCGCGGGATGCGCAATCGCATCGCCCATGGATATTTCGATATCAATCTAGATGTGGTCTGGGATACCGTACAAACAGCATTGCCTGAATTACAGAAACAACTAATCGCAGTTGGAAAAAATCCTGATTTATGATTTCTATGTGAGTTGAATATAATTTTCAGTACTAATCTTCAGAAAAAAGGGACACATTTTGTGTCCCTTTTTTGTTTGTAAGTTATTTAAATTTCTCAGCCTGAAGGCTAAGTTTTTCGTCTGAAAATTCTTATAAATTGGAATCACTACAGCTGAAGAAAAGAGGTGTATTTTTGAGAATATAGCCATGAAATGATTGACTTAAGTGATTGTGAGATTAAATTTCATGTATTGCTTTTAATGGTGTTAAAGGTTTTGTTTTTCTAAGTTTGATGATTTGAATCTGAGCAGAAGATAGATTGCATTTTTTCCGAGTCACGTTAACTAATTTAGATGAGGCTTGGCAATATGATTTGTAAGTGATGTCTAAAGAATATTTTTCAACTAATATATTGTATAGATCTTCTCTTTTTCCATAAAATAAATGTTTACCTTTATCGTGCCCATGATATGGGAGAAGATTTTTTATTTGCATATTTAAGGCGGCCTTTTTCATCATTTCTTCTAGTTTTATGAAAGCTGGCTCTCCAATATTGCAATATGGGTCTTTTTCCTTTTTTGTCTTTTTTGCGACTATTCCTTTTATTTCCTCAAGGTGCCACTCGGAAGTTTTTAAAATTTGAGGAATCCTCTTATAACCTGTCTGTACTAGGAAGAGATCAAAAGGGATGATTTCCGATTTACCTTTACTTCTTCTTGGTGAATAAACCAATTGTAGGTTTTTACCATCATTATTACGCCACTTTGAGTAATCCTCTACAACACTATCAATATTGATTTGGTATTGGTTGTGAAGGCTCAGTGCGAGTCTCATCCAAAAAATAATAGGCAAACTCATTTCTAATGAAATGTTCGCTATGGTATTGGATAGCACTCCTACGATTCTTTCAGCCGCTTCTACTAGACAAGTATCGACTTCGTCAGGTGCCTGATAAAAATTTTCACTAACTCTATTTTTTTTAATCTCATGAAAAATATGCTTTATAAGCTGTTCGTCATGGATGGGTATTTCAGTTTTAATGACGATTAATCGAATGAATTCTTCAAGTGACCAGTGATGAATATCATGCTGAAAGATTTTTGTCATGGTTTTATTGGATGAATATTTTTATCTTGTTGAGCTATGAAGATCAGTACCTAACACTGTGCCTAACAGATGGCCTAACACATACCTAACTATACTACCTCACACCTAATAGTTCAGCAAAGCAAGCACCTGCCTTGCCTGCAAATTTTCTAAATCTGTAAAGCCTGGTAGCTGGGCGACTGCATCCTGCATGTCGTCCGTAGCACTAGGAGCTTGCTATGGCATATCGCCAAAAACCTATCCTTGCTACAGGCGCTGACTGCGCAGCTGCCTCAACCAAGCTTGCCCGTCCACGCCTTGATCCTTTGCTGGACTTCGATCAGCTTCCCAATTCCGCCCATGTCCGCATAGATGTGGTGCAAGGGCTGTATGCGTGCTCACGCGCAACCGTTTGGCGTCACGTTAAAGCAGGTCATATCCCCGCCCCTGTGAAGATCTCAACGCGCATAACTGCTTGGCAGGTAGGCTCGTTGCGTAAGCACCTTATGGAGATGAATTGATGCTTATTCATTGCCTGACTTTTGCATGTGAATAGCTGTAAAAGTCAGGTGTATTTGTATGGCATAAAAAGAAAATTTATGCCTGATAAATAAGCTGAAACTTGATGATTGAGTAGATTTTTTTTGTTGAAAAGCAGCTTGCAAAGTAATTATTTGAGCCTAGAGATAACTAAATGTAGGCATTACCTAGCAAGGTACTTATAAAGGTAGTAATGAAGTAACTATCGTATAGCTGTAAATCAACATTAAGAAATCAATTTATGGAGTGAAAAGAAATGTGTGATTCACCTGGAATAATGTATTTTCTTAAAAAGCCAATGCCTTACAAAAAGGCAGAAAAGTTCTTTAAGTGTAATTTTTGGCCATCATTCTCTGGGGATGGAGTTACGGGAGGACGAATGATTACTTTAATGTCACGCGTCACAGGAAGTGAGTTTAAGGTTGCACCTTGCTTAGATAAGGCTAAGGAAAACTTAATTGGTTTTTTTGTGAGTATCAATATTCCTGCGTGCGTTATCGGTAATAACGCATTCCTGCATATTTTGGTGTATGAATCTGCAAAGATTGCCATGAATTTTTTGAAGGACTATTTGAAAAATATTGGAGTTCATGAAAAATATATTAAACTCATAAAGTTGAGGAATGCTTTTATTAAAAGCTTGGATCTTACCTATTTGCTCAAATTCGATAGTGTTGAGGAAGCAATCGCTATGCGCGATGAGCTTGAGCTTCGTATAAATTCAATTTATCACTATCTGCCCACAACCGATAGACCTCATATTGGTGAGGATATAAGTAGGTCTGTTTATTTGAATGTCCGCAACTATCCATCTTTGTGCGCATATATAAAATGGCAGGATAATCCTAGTAAAAAGAAGTATGGGCTATATGATGGTGCGGATTCTTTAGATCCCAAGGTTAAGGAGAAAATCTATAGTGTGAGTAAATGTGGTTTGCGTATCGAGCTAAAAATCACCGAAGCTTATTTGAAGAAAAACCATTCAGATATGATGAGCGTTATGGAGTGGAAAGATCCAAAAAAATCAGAAAAAGTAATCGCTGACGTTTTTGAGAAATTTCGCTCAATGTTGCGTTTAGATGAGAATTTTCGTCACAACAAGCATCGTTCTTATGACTTTGCCAAGCTAGACGAGAATGTTCAAAAATTCTTGACTTCTTACTATGCTGGTAAGGAGAACTGCAAAAACGAAGAGGGTGATATTTCTGAAAAAGTACCGACTCTCGATGAGCTGACAAAAAGCCAGCGTTATGAGCTGAAGAAGAAAATTTACGAGAAAACGCGGATTGATATCTCTATTCCATGGAAATATCACAAACTACTGAAGGCGATGGATTGGCTCGTCCAGCCAAAGCCACCAGTGCTTTCAAAGAAGTATCGTGAGCTTTGGCCTTACGTTTTCAATCAAAAAAATATGCCAATTTTCTTGAAAAAGGTGAAAAATGCTGGTGCTGTCTGGGCGTACAAGCCGAACGTTGAATCCCAAACTTCAGATATCTCTGACCTGATGGGCGATAAGCCCTGTGTCGAGGCTGTAGCTGCCAAACCCTATCGAGGTATTGGAAGTTTGAAGATCCTGAACCTTACAAACATGGCTGATGATTGAGCAGTAGTTTGAAAAATAAAAAAGGCATGTAACTTATTGGTTACATGCCTTTTTTGCATCGTTGCCGTTGCAGTCGAGAGAAGATTTGGTCGTCTTCGGAGTTCCTATGGACGACATCATCTTTAGACTCGAGTGGAGGTGGATTTCATTGAAGTGCTAGAGCGCTGAAGGTAATTGCGCCAGCACGGCCTGTGCATCGCGCAGATCCATGCGATTGACGGCGTTGACGAAGTTCTCGGCCATACCGTTGCTTTGCTGGCTGCACACCGGCGTGTCGATGGGCTTGACTCATGAGCAACATAGGCGCTGCCGTTGTCCGTCAAGAATTCCAGCTTCCCCCCTCTTCAGGCGTTGC
Source organism: Comamonas sp. w2-DMI (assembly GCF_040187735.1). Classification (NCBI taxonomy): domain Bacteria; kingdom Pseudomonadati; phylum Pseudomonadota; class Betaproteobacteria; order Burkholderiales; family Comamonadaceae; genus Comamonas; species Comamonas sp. w2-DMI. The sequence goes on from NZ_JBANEL010000006.1 coordinate 222,886, forward strand.
CTCGACGCAGCCGAAGCGGCGCTCCACCGCTTCAATCAACATCTCACGCGCTGGCTCGCCAGGTAGCCCTTTACCATCCCAGGCTTGCCGCGCCAGAATCTCCTAGTCGCAGCAGTCTTTGGTAAAGGTGGCTGTGCCAATCTGGCCGGAATCGCACTTGATCTCAAAGCCGTCTAAGCACCAGCGTATGTCGCTCATTGGCTCTAGAGCTCGAATGGCGTCGTCTGGGCGCCTTGGGTAACAGCAATTGGTGCTGAGCCATGAGTCGGTAGACGCGCTTTTGATTCAACGGTCCTTGACCCTGCGAGCGTCGTTCCCGGTTGAGCAGCGCTGCGGCTCGGCGATAGCCATAGCTGGGCAGCTCGGTAATGTGGTGATGGATGTCTAGCAGCAGCACCTCATCATCGTGGGTCGGTATGCGGCAACGGCGACTATCTTGCCAGTCACGGGCGCGATGAGACAGGACATGCAGATTCCAGCGCTACGCCAAGCGCCAGGGCAACGGACTTCATTGGCTGTTTCCGGGCAACAAGGGTAAACGCGCAATCCACTTTTTTGCAGCGACGATCTCCACGGCCTCCTTGACAATCTCGTTCCCCAGGTCTTTTTGCCCAGCACATGCTGGAGCTTGGCGATCTCGGCCCGCGCAGCTGCCAGCTCGCATGCTGGTACAACGGCCTCGTCAGCACTGACGACTACCAGCGCACCCTCACGCTCAAGCCTTTGCCAAGTAAAGAGCAAGCTGGCAGATACGCTTTCTTGGCGAGCCACGAGTGACATGCTCATGTCTGGCTTATAGGTTTGACGAACCAACGCAGCCTTCTCGGTAGCCAACCAGCGCCTGCGGCGTTGGTCCCGGGTGATGACTTCGATAGTATCTGTATGCCTAGTCATATGCACAGTCCTATTCTTTCTATTTCTATGCTTAATGCAGAGACCGTGTCCGGGGATTCAGATGGCTATCTCAGCTAAAGGTCAGCATCACCTGTAGCCGTCTTTGCCGATTGCAACGTCACCTTCTCAAGCGCAGTGCATTGAAGATCACAGATGCCGAACTCAGGCTCATAGCAAGTGCCGCGATCATTGGCGACAGAAGCCACCCTGTGAACGGATACAGAACTCCCGCTGCAATTGGCACACCAATTCCGTTGTAGATGAAGGCAAACAGCAAGTTCTGTCGCATATTGCGCACTGTGTCAGTTGAGATTTCACGAGACTGGGCAATGCCACGTAAATCACCCTTGACCAGCGTGATCTGACCGCTGTTCATTGCTACGTCGGTCCCTGTTCCCATGGCTACACCTACATCAGCTTTCGCCAAGGCCGGCGCGTCGTTGATGCCATCGCCAGCCATGGCAACTACATGACCTTCACTTTGCAATCGCTCCACGAGAGCTAGCTTGTCGGCGGGCTTGACTTCGCCATGGACTTCATCAATTCCAAGCTTGGCACCAACAGCCTTGGCTGTGGTCAGACCGTCTCCGGTCGCCATGACAATTCGCAAGCCGCTTGCATGAAGCGTTTGAATAGCATCCAAAGTGCTAGCTTTGATAGGGTCTGTTACTGCCAGGATGCCTGCGAACTTCCCATCAACCGCTAAATGCATGATGCTTGCACCCTCTCCTCGCAGGCGTTCTCCGTCGGCTTGCAAGGAAGATACAGATACGCCCTCTTGGGCCATCAGTGTGGTGTTGCCTAATGCCAAGCGCCGCCCCTCAACGGTTCCACGTACACCAATACCGCTGGCGGAATCGAAGCCCGCAGGTTTAGCGAGTTGCAAGCCTTGTTCACGTGCAGCTCGGACGATGGCATCCGCAAGCGGATGCTCGCTAGCCTGGTCCAAGCTAGCGGCAAGCCTCAAAACTTCGTCAGCGGTGAAATCTGGAGCAGGAATCGCTTTATCGAACGCAGGCCGACCTTCTGTAAGGGTGCCCGTTTTATCTACGATGAGCGTATCCACTTCACGCATTTTTTCGATGGCGCCCGCGTCACGGAACAAAACGCCTTGCTCTGCAGCGCGCCCTGTGGCCACCATTACTGACATGGGTGTGGCCAAACCTAGCGCACATGGGCAGGCGATGATGAGTACCGCGACGGCATTGATCAACCCAAACACCCAACTGGGCTCTGGGCCAAAAACTCCCCAGACGAAGAAGGTCACTACAGCGACTAGCACGACAACCAGAACGAACTTTCCAGCCACCACGTCGGCCATTCGCTGCATCGGTGCCTTCGACCGTTGGGCCGATGCAACCATCTGAACGATCTGGGAAAGCATGGTGGCAGCCCCCACCTTTTCTGACCTCATGACCAGAGCACCGCTCGTATTGAGTGTGGCGCCGATCAACTTGTCATCAACGCGCTTTGTCACAGGTATTGGCTCGCCTGTGAGCATCGATTCATCAACGGCACTTTGGCCTTCCGTGACAATGCCATCCACGGGTACTTTTTCGCCTGGACGTACGCGCAGCAAGTCTCCGACATGCACGTGGCTGAGGGGAACATCTTCCTCACTGCCATCTGCATTGATACGCCTTGCCGTCTTAGGAGCTAGGCTAAGCAATGATTTGATAGCGGCCGAGGTCTGAGAACGAGCCTTCAGTTCGATGATCTGTCCCAACATGGTCAAAGAAATGATGACCACCGCTGCCTCGTAATAAACCGCTACACGGCCCATGGATACGAACGAGTCGGGAAACACGCCTGGCGCCAGCGTCGCTACGAGGCTATAGACAAAGGCGGCTCCCGATCCCAAGCTGATCAACGTCCACATGTTCGGACTGCGGTGGATGATTGACTGCCAGCCTCGAACAAAAAAGGGCCAGCCCGTCCATAGCACCACGGGCAGTGAAAGTGCCAACTCGACCCACGTTTGGGTCTGCATAGTGAACCAGCCGAACTTGTGTCCGAACATGGCCAGAGTGGCAACAATCAGTGTGAGTGGTAGCGTCCACCAGAATCGCCGTTGGAAGTCTTGCAGCTCGCTGTTGTCCTCTTCTCCAACCGGGATCAGTGGCTCCAGAGTCATTCCACACTTGGGGCAGTTTCCGGGATGATCTTGCCGGACCTCCGGATGCATCGGGCAGGTATAGATCGTTCCGGCCGGAATCACGCCCGGGTCATCAACCGATTTCTGATCTGAATGACTTGCAGCCACCTGAGCATGTTCGTGCGAGCTGAACAACTGGGCCTCAGGCACCAAATGCATTTGGCACTTGGGGCAGCGCCCCGGATGATCTTGATGGACTTCAGGATGCATTGGGCATACATAGACTGTGTCCCCTCCTGCGTGATCAGCCTGCTCGTTACTCGTTATGAATTGCGCAGGGGCATGTGCAAATTTTTGCTGGCAATCGGCACTGCAGAAGCGATACGTTCGTCCCTCGTGGACTATCTGATGAGGAGACTGCAGAGAGACAGTCATGCCGCAAACAGGATCTTGCAGAGGCTCGGCGTCAGTTTTGGTGCTTTCCAACTCAACTGATTCTGAAGAAGATCGATGCTGATGATGTTGCATGCAGATGGCCCTTCGCGATGTTGGATCGATTCTTGGCTCTTACACCATGTAAATGTCAAGCCAGAATCTGCTCGGGAAACAACTCTATCCACCTCTTCTGAGGTACCGCAACTGAGTGCGGAGCTTGTGGTCATCTCAATCCAATAAATGGTTCTGGGGTTGAGGTGACCTTTGTCATGAATACATGACACGGAGATGATCCAAGCATGAATCCTCGGAAGCTTTTTACCCTTCCTCTCCGTGTCTAGTTCTTCCTAGGAAACCTCTGCATAAATCCCCAACGCATGTGCTTGCACATGCGTGCCGGGTGCGGCAGCATCCCGGCCTATGCAGCAATTTGATCTTGGCCTGAACCTT
>NZ_JBANEL010000070.1:0-1971 GCF_040187735.1 Comamonas sp. w2-DMI
GGGGTCTCCTCGTTTTCAGTGCAATAAGTGACGGTACGAAAAGCTAGCACTGGCGCGGAGGTGGTGTTGGTAGATCGTTGATTTCATTGACTTTCCTGTTCACTTTCAAATCTGCGATTCGTGGCGTCAAACCGTGGTCGGTTTCATCCATTGGTGCCAGTTATCGATGCATTTGGCCGCGAAGGCAGGATTTGGTCAGCATAGCGGTCAACCGGGAAGCGAAACACACCCCGCAAGTTGATGCTCTCCAGCCTGGTGGGCGCAATCTTCCCGATCAGTTCCGGTGGAATGACCTGGCGGCGGTTCGACCAGCGATCCAGGACCGCCTGCATCTGTGAGGTATTCCACGCCATCACGATGTTGGCCATCAGGCTCAACGCATCGGCCACAGCCTGCATTTCATCGACACGTTTGGCCTGCGCCGGGCTGATCCGGCCGGTATAAATGGCGCGCTTGAGGGCGTTAACAGCCTCGCCCCGATTGAGCACCCGGCGCAACTCGTTCCTGAAAGCGTCCTTGACAAAGTAGTCAGCCAAAAACGCCGTACGCAGCAACCGCCCCAATTGCACGCCAGCCTCATAGATTGGATCGCCCTGGGCGGCAGAACCGAACCGCGCAAGAGCTGCCACCGCACTGGCATGTCCGCTCATGACCGAGGCTGCCAGGTGCACCAGACTATCCCAATGCTTTTCGATCAAAGCGACGTCGACATTGGCTTCGCACACCGCAGCGATTTCTGCGGGCACTTTGGTGCCGCGTGGCACAAAGAGGTGGCGCTGTTTGAGTTCCTTCAACCGCGGGCAAAGATCAAAACCAAGCAAACGGGCATGTGACATGGCAAAGTCGGTGTAGCCATGGGTATCCACAGCAAGCTGGCTGGTCTCCAGCTTTTCTTGGCGGATGACACCTTCAATGGCCACGCCCGCCTGGCGCTCATTGAGCACAAAGGGCTGCGCATGGAAGATGCCCCACCGGTCTTTTACATGGGAGTAGATTCCAATGGAAGGTGTGTTGCGCCGAGGATCAAGCCGGGCTTGCCACACCCGTTTGGTGGTCTCCATGCTCATCATGTCAGAAGATGCCAAATCGGACCGCCCCCAGGTGGCGGCAATCGGGTGTCGCTGCATGAATTCCAGCACAGCCTGGCAGGCCTGGCTCAGACGCCGTTCGTCCCGCGCCCAGCGCATGGCCTGGCGAATGCTGGTGGCAGACAATTGCGGAATCATGCGCGCGCATTCGACCGCAGTCAGACTGGTGCCGTGGGCCATGATGCCGGCATAGACCATCAGCAGCTCGTCGGTAGAGCGCGGCTCACGTCCGAGCATGATCCAGCTAAAGCGCACCTGGGCGTCAACGGCCAGAATCACTTCCGGCAATTGAACCTCACCGATGCGGTGATCCAAAGCCGCGCGCAGCTTGGTCACTTCTGGGTCTTCGTCCTCTGCGGGCAATGGCGACAAATGGAGTTCATCATCCACGCGCAGTACGCCACTGCGGGCTGCAGCGGCCACCGCATCGACACCGGCAGTTACTCTGGCCAGCAAAGGCTTCAAGAAAGTGGCAGCCTTGCTGGGTAACGATAGACGGGCATAGTGTTTCTTGGACTCTGCCTGCCAACGCTCGTCCGTGAAGAACAAGCGCGCACGACCCCGAAAGCTCAGGCTGTGCTCAATCCAGACCGAGCCATTGCGCACCGCGCGGCGCAGGGCAAACAGGGTGGCCACCTCCAACGCCTGAAACGCCCGTTCCCGGTCTGGGCTGGAGATCGAAACCTGCCAGATCATTCCCAGACTTGGTGCCACCACTTCAACTGGCAGCTTTCTGGATCCTTTGAGATATAAAGCTTGCAGCTTGGCAAGGTACTCGATGGCAGGATGCTCGCCGGTGGCCTGCCAGGGCAGCTTTGCAATGGCGACGAGCAACGACCGCACGGGGCGAATTCCATCAATCAATCCCTCGCGGACCAGGGAG
>NZ_JBANEL010000071.1:0-1693 GCF_040187735.1 Comamonas sp. w2-DMI
CGACCGAGGCTGTGTGAAAACCCTCTCGTAGCCAACCCATGACCTGAATAAAGTCAATTCATCTCGGTTTCAGGAGATGGCATGCCTCGATTCATTGAAGGTCAAGCGCGGCAGCAAGTGACGCTGATGCCGGAATGTCTGGAGGACTTTATTGCTGGAGACAACCCGGTACGTGTTGTCGATGCCTTTGTCAGCGAACTCAATCTGCAGGCTTTGGGTTTTGACGGTGCAGAACCTGCCTGTACGGGCAGACCTTCTTACCACCCAGCCGTGCTGCTCAAGATCTACATCTACGGCTATCTCAATCGGCTGCAATCGAGCAGACGGCTTGAACGTGAATGCCAGCGTAACGTTGAACTGATGTGGCTGACTGGGCGCTTGGCTCCTGACTTCAAAACGATTGCAGACTTCCGCCGTGACAACGGCTCAGGCATTCGCAATGTGTGCCGCCGATTCGTACTTCTCTGCCGTGATCTGAAACTGTTCAGCCAGGCGCTGGTGGCCATTGATGGCAGCAAATTCAAAGCCGTCAACACGCGTGACAAGAACTTCACCTTGGGCAAGATCGACAAGCGGCAGCAGCAGATCGAAGAAAGCATCCAACGTTATCTGACGGCTTTGGATACAGCGGACCGCACGCAGCCTGTGGAACTCGAAGCCAAGACCACAAGGCTCCAAGACAAGATCGCCATGTTGCGCAAGCAAATGCGGGTGCTTGATGCAGTGAAGGAGCAACTCAAAGAGCAGCCCGAGAAGCAACTCTCGATGACAGATCCTGATGCACGGTCCATGGCAACCAGTGGTCGAGGCTCGGGCATGGTGGCCTATAACGTGCAGGTGGCGGTCGATGCCAAACATCACCTGATCGTCACTCATGAGGTCACCAACCAAGGGCATGACAGAGCTGCTCTAGCATCCATGGCTCAAGCAGCTCGCAAGGCAATGGGAAAACGCAAACTGCAAGCTATTGCAGATCGTGGCTATTACAGCGGTGAGCAAATCAAAGCATGTGAAGACACAAGCATTGCAGCCATTCTTCCCAAGCCCAACACATCGGGTGCCCGAGCTCACGGGCGCTTTGACCGCTCAGACTTCATCTATATCCAAAGCGACGATGAATTCCAATGCCCTGCGGAACAGCGCGCGATCTATCGTTTTACGCGGGAAGAGAACGGCTTACAGATGCGTCGTTACTGGAGCAGTGCGTGTACGCAATGCACGATAAAAGCCCAATGCACACCGAGCGACTACCGCCGCATCAGCCGATGGGAGCACGAAGACGTGCTGGAGCGAGCACAACAGCGCTTGGACCAGATGCCCGACGCCATGATGGTGAGAAGAAGGACAGTCGAGCACGTGTTTGGCACCCTCAAGCATTGGATGGGGTACACGCACTTCCTGACCAGGCGACTGCGCAACGTCAGCACGGAGATGAGCTTGAATGTGCTGGCTTACAACCTCAAGCGAGTGCTTGGAATCCTCGGGTTCGACAAAACGATGACGGCGATGCATCTGGTGGGCGGGTGAGCCCTTTTAAAACCGGGAAATTAGCGACCCCAAGGGTTCTGGAATGCAATGAGAAGGCTGAGGGCGCTCTTGGCGTCGAAGGCGCCTCAGTCGTGCTTGCCTGAAATCTGCCAGTTGGATTGTTCAGCCATTAATAGTTTTTTGCGTTTCCACACAGCCTCGACCC
>NZ_JBANEL010000072.1:0-1662 GCF_040187735.1 Comamonas sp. w2-DMI
GTCCCCGTCAAGCGCGTGGTGGACTACAACGTGAAAGTCCGCGTCAAATCGGACGGCACAGGTGTGGACATCGCCAACGTCAAGATGAGCATGAACCCCTTTGACGAAATCGCCGTCGAGGAAGCCGTGCGCCTGAAGGAAAAAGGCGTGGCCACCGAAGTCATCGCCGTCTCCTGCGGCGTGGCCCAGTGCCAGGAAACCCTGCGCACGGCCATGGCCATCGGCGCCGACCGCGGCATCCTGGTCGAAACCGGCCAAGAGCTGCAGCCCCTGGCCGTGGCCAAGATCCTGAAGGCCCTGATCGACAAGGAGCAACCCGGCCTCGTCATCCTGGGCAAGCAGGCCATCGACGACGACGCCAACCAGACCGGCCAGATGCTGGCTGCGCTGGCCGACCTGCCCCAGGCCACCTTCGCCTCCAAGGTCGAAGTGTCTGGCGACAAGGTGAATGTGACCCGTGAAGTCGACGGCGGCCTGGAAACCCTGAGCCTGTCCATGCCCGCGGTCATCACCACCGACCTGCGCCTGAACGAGCCGCGCTACGTCACCCTGCCCAACATCATGAAGGCCAAGAAAAAACAGCTGGACACCGTCAAGCCCGAGGAGCTGGGCGTGGACGTCGCCCCGCGCCTGAAGACCCTGAAGGTATCCGAGCCGCCCAAGCGCGGCGCCGGCGTCAAGGTGCCCGACGTCGCCACCCTGGTGGCCAAGCTCAAGAACGAAGCCAAAGTGATCTAAGGAAGACAGAGACATGACATCCCTCGTAATCGCAGAACACGACAACGCTTCGATCAAGGCGGCCACCCTGAACACCGTCACGGCCGCTGCGGCCTGCGGCGGCGACGTGCACGTACTGGTGGCCGGAGAAAACGCCGGCGCCGCGGCAGCAGCCGCCGCCCAGATCGCCGGCGTGGCCAAGGTCATCCATGCCGACGGCGCCAGCCTCAAGGACGGCCTGGCCGAAAACCTGGCCGCCCAGGTATTGGCCATCGCGGGCAACTACAGCCACATCCTGTTCCCCTCCACCGCCTCGGGCAAGAACGCCGCGCCCCGCGTGGCCGCCAAGCTGGACGTGGCCCAGATCAGCGATATCACCAAGGTGGACTCTGCTGACACCTTCGAGCGCCCCATCTACGCGGGCAACGCCATCGCCACCGTGCAATCGGGCGACCCCGTCAAGGTCATCACCGTGCGCACCACCGGCTTTGACGCTGCGGCGGCCAGCGGCGGCTCCGCGGCCGTGGAAACCGTGGCGGCCGTGGCCGACAGCGGCAAGAGCGCCTTCGTGGGCCGCGAAGTCACCAAGAGCGACCGTCCCGAACTGACGGCGGCCAAGATCATCGTCTCGGGCGGCCGCGCGCTGGGCTCGGCCGAGAAATTCCAGGAAGTCATGACCCCGCTGGCCGACAAGCTGGGCGCGGCCATCGGCGCCAGCCGCGCGGCGGTGGACGCGGGCTACGCGCCCAACGACCTGCAGGTGGGGCAGACGGGCAAGATCGTGGCGCCGCAGCTGTACATTGCGGCGGGGATCTCGGGGGCGATCCAGCATCTGGCGGGCATGAAGGACTCGAAGGTGATCGTGGCGATCAACAAGGACCCGGAGGCGCCGATCTTCTCGGTGGCGGACTACGGGCTGGAGGCGGATCTGTTCCAGGCCGTGCC
>NZ_JBANEL010000073.1:0-1648 GCF_040187735.1 Comamonas sp. w2-DMI
TATGATGAGGCGATGGAAGCTTCCACCACCAGTTTCATCGTCGAAAGCCTGACCAAGGCCATTGTCGAACACCGCCTCATGCCCGGCACCAAGCTGGCCGAGCAGAAGCTGGCGGACCATTTCGGCGTCTCGCGCACCCTCGTGCGCCAGGCCCTGTTCCAGCTGTCGCAAAACCGCCTCATCAAGCTCGAGCCCGCGCGCGGCGCCTTCGTGGCCACCCCTTCCGTGGGCGAGGCCCGCCAGGTCTTTGCCGTGCGCCGCATGCTCGAGGCCGAGATGGTGCGCAGCTTTGCCGCACAGCAAACGCCCGCCAAGCTGCGCGCGCTCAAGGCCCATGTGGCCGCCGAGAAGAAAGCCATGGAAGCCGACGATGTTGGCCAGCGCACCGAGCTGCTGGGCGACTTTCACGTGCGCATGGCCGAGCTCATGGGCAACGAGGTGCTGGCCCAGCTGCTGGGCGAGCTGATTTCCCGCTGCGCGCTGATCACGCTGATGTACCAGTCGGCCTCGGCGGCCGAGCATTCGCACGAGGAGCATGCCGACATCGTGGCCGCGCTGGCCCAGGGCGATGCCGAGCAGGCCGTGCAGCTGATGCAGCAGCACCTGGACCACGTGGAAGCAGGCCTGACCTTCGACCGCGATCTGCCAACCAACGATTTATCGATGGCTCTTTCCTCCATCTCCGCATGACATACGACGTGACTTACGACGCTACAGCTGCCTACCCCCGCGACCTGATCGGCTACGGCCGCACCACGCCCCATCCCCAATGGCCCGGCAAGGCCCGCGTGGCCGTGCAGTTCGTGCTCAACTACGAAGAAGGCGGCGAGAACTGCGTGCTGCACGGCGACCCCGCCAGCGAGCAGTTCCTGTCCGAGATGTTCAACCCGGCCGCCTATCCCGAGCGCCACATGAGCATGGAAGGCATCTACGAGTACGGCTCGCGCGCCGGCGTCTGGCGCATCCTGCGCGAGTTCGAAAAGCGCGGCCTGCCGCTGACGGTCTTCGGCGTGGCCACCGCCTTGCAAAAGCACCGCGAGCTGGCCCAGGCCTTCGCCGAGCTGGGCCACGAGGTGGCCTGCCACGGCCTCAAGTGGATCCACTACCAGAACGTGCCCGAGGAGGTCGAGCGCGCCCACATGCAGCAGTGCCTGGAGATCTTCGGCCAGCTGTACGGCCACGACGGCGACCACGGCCTGGGCTGGTACACGGGCCGCGACAGCCCCAACACCCACCGCCTGGTGGCCGACAACGGCCGCTTCACCTACGACAGCGACTACTACGGCGACGACCTGCCCTTCTGGATGAAGGTGGGCAAGAGCGACGGCAGCACGCACAACCAGCTCATCGTGCCCTACACGCTCGATGTGAACGACATGCGCTTTGCCCTGCCCCAGGGCTACTCGCATGCCGACCCGTTCTTCCAGTACATGAAGGACACCTTCGACGCCCTGTATGCCGAGGGCGACCCGGCCGGCGACAACGCGCCCAAGATGATGAGCATCGGCATGCACTGCCGCCTGCTGGGCCGCCCGGGGCGCATCACGGCGCTGCAGCGCTTTCTCGACCACATCCAGCAGCACGACAACGTGTGGGTGTGCCGCCGTATTGACCTGGCCCGCCACTGGGCTCAGCTTTTCCCTTGCAA
>NZ_JBANEL010000074.1:0-1571 GCF_040187735.1 Comamonas sp. w2-DMI
GGATGCTCGCCGGTGGCCTGCCAGGGCAGCTTTGCAATGGCGACGAGCAACGACCGCACGGGGCGAATTCCATCAATCAATCCCTCGCGGACCAGGGAGCAATCCACCGAACTTAAGCCGCTCGCTTGTATGACTGCGAAGGATGAGGCTTGGTGTGAGTGGGGTTTCTGGGCCGGGATCGGCCAGGGATGTGTCGAGTCCAGCAGCGCGAGAGCGTGATCACCCAGTCATGAATGCCTTGAGCGATCCCGCCCGCAATGAGCAGCATGGAGCCAATGCTGCGCGAGATCAGTTTGGCTGCTGCCGCACGGTTGACCTGTCGTCTCACGCCCTCGGGCTCGCCCGAGGCCATGGGCACCGCCCGATTGAGCAGCGCCGCCAGATTGTCCGCCAGCACCTTGGTGGCCAGATCCACCAGCAAGGCATGCTGGCTCAGCCCGCTGACACTCTCCAGGCCCAGCCGGTGCTTCAGGCGTTTGAACGCCTCTTCGATGCGCCAGCGCCCGTGATACAGATCGGCCAACTCGGCCACCGAGGCCACGTCCTCGGTCAGGGATGTCAGCAGCACCCGGGTGCGCCCGCTGGAGCTGACGTGGCGCACCAGACGAGCGTGCATACACGCCGGCCCATCCAGCTCCCACGTGCTGGCCTGTTGCGCATCGCTGGGCGAGAGCCAGCTCCAGCATTCGCTGTGGTCACTGCGCAGGAAGCTGCGCGCAGCGCCCCAGCCGTGGGTACTGTCGCAGCGGATGACAAAGTCAATGCCGCGCTGTGCCAGCGCCTGCACCAGCCAGGAGGCTGGATAGCCTCGGTCCAGGATCAGCACATCACCCCGGCGCAGCCGATCAAGCTGGTCAAAGAGCATCTGGCGCTCGCCCTCAAGTTCGGTACCTACGGCCACATGCAGCATCAGATCGTTGCTCGGCAGGTACAGGCCCAGGGCGCGCTGAACGGGCGCGGCCAGCGAGCGGGTGCGCAGACAAGCACGCTGGGCGGGAGCGAGCAGCGTGCCATCGGCGCAGACCAGGCGGCGGCCCTTGAACAGGTGCAACTGGCCCCTGGCTTCTACAGCGGTGATCAAACGCTCATTGAGCGCCCACAGGGCGGGTACATGCAGTTTGGAGCGGGCCTTGGCCAGGGCGCGATCAGAGACCAGATCGGCGGTGCTTGTGACAGACCCGAGGCTGGCAAAGAAGGCATCGAGTTCGCTTTGCACGCTGGCGCCCCGAAAGCTGAGCAGGGCGCCCAGGAGCGTGGGCAAAGGCAGCTTGCGGGCGCGGGTGAAAGCCTGGGGGTGATCGGGGCTGCGGGCCATCTCGGCAAAGGCCGGGCTGTGCAGGTGATCAGAAAAATCGGTCAGGATGGTGGACTGTGCAAAATCACAGTATTGAGGCAGAAATCATGCCAACCTCAGAAGAAAATCAAACAAAATCAATGACTTACGGATTGTACCTGCTTAAGTTCGGTGGATTGGACCAGGGAGGCCCTGCTCGGTGGTTTGCGTTTCTGGGTTTCGGTGATCAAGGCTTCAAGACGGGCACGCAACTCAGCATCTGGCACCGCACCTTGCG
>NZ_JBANEL010000075.1:0-1537 GCF_040187735.1 Comamonas sp. w2-DMI
CAGGACTGGTTGGCCGAGGTTCGCCGGGGCGGCGATCCTGGCGGCGCCAAGGCCGATGCGCGCAAGGCGCCCACCGTCACGGAGCTGTGCAAAAAGTTCATGGAGGAATACTCCAAGAAGCGCAACAAGCCCAGCACGCAGGAGGGCTATCAGGGCGTCATCGACCGCTGCATCATTCCACTGTTGGGCCGCAAGAAGGTGCAGGACGTGAAGCGGCCCGACATTGCCGGCCTGATGCAAAAGCTGGCCTACAAGCCGACCGAAGCGAACAAGGCTTTCGGCGTGTTGCGCAAGATGTTCAACCTGGCCGAAGTGTGGGGCTACCGTCCCGACGGCACGAACCCGTGCCGTCACGTCCCGATGTACCCACCTGGGAAGGAAACCCGGCTCATCATTGATGACGAACTGGCGTTGATCTTCCGCCACCTGGACAAGCTGGAAGCGGAAGGTCTGGAGAACTACGTCATCCCCTTGGCAATCCGCCTGCAATTCGAGTTCGCCGCGCGTCGCTCCGAAATCTGTCCGCTCGAATGGAGCTGGCTGGACTTCGAGAACCGGCGAGTGGTGTGGCCCGACAGCAAGACGGGCGGCATGTCCAAGCCCATGAGCGCGGAAGCCTATCGGCTGCTCTCGACGGCGCCACGTCGGGAAGGCTGCCCGTATGTCCTGCCATCGCCCAACGACCCGGACAAGCACCTGACCTTTGGCGAGCACTATGGCGGATGGTGCCGGGCGCTTAAGGCCGCCGGCGTGCCGCACGTCGGCACGCACGGCATCCGCCATCGTTCGACGACCGACATTGCCAATTCGGGCGTGCCGACCAAGGTAGGCATGAAGCTGACCGGGCACAAGACCGTGGCGATGTTCATGCACTACGTCCACACCGAGGACAAGCCGGTACGCGAGGCGGCCGAGCTGGTGGCGAGCCGTCGTCAGGCGATCACGGGTGCGCGGCAGGCCGAGGGAGTAGCAGCATGAACCGGCGCAAAGTATCCGTGGCGTCCTCCGCAGCGCCTTCGGCGCTGCTGGGCGACATTCGGGCATTGATTGAGGCGGCGCGGCAGCGCGCCGTCTTGGCGGTCAATGCCGAACTGACCCTGCTGTTCTGGCGTATCGGCCAGCGCATCCATACGGAGGTGCTGGCCGGCCAGCGGGCCGGGTACGGCGAGGAAATCCTGCCGACCCTGGCGGCGCAGCTTGTGCGCGACTACGGGCGCAGCTTCGCGGACAAGAACCTGCGCCGCATGGTGCAGTTCGCCGCCACCTACCCGGACGAGCCAATTGTCGTGACGCTGTCACGACAATTGAGCTGGTCGCATTTCCTGGCGCTGCTGCCGCTGAAAGACCCGCTCCAACGGCAATACTACGTGCAGATGGCGAGCGCCGAACGCTGGAGCGTGCGGACGCTGCGCGAGCGCATCGACTCGATGCTGTACGAGCGCACGGCGCTGTCGCAGAAGCCGGGCGAGACGATCGCGCAGGAGCTGGCGACGATGCGCGATGCGCAGCGCATGACGCCGGCGCTGGTCATGCGCGA
>NZ_JBANEL010000076.1:0-1501 GCF_040187735.1 Comamonas sp. w2-DMI
ACCCCCGATCTGTGCCCGATCTGTGCCCAAAGCGGCGCTTGCGCGGCCGCTTCCTACCCGCCAGACTCGCCAAAAAGGGCGGTTGAACTTCCTATACCCCGGCGTCCAGGGCGTCAAAGATCAGGCAGCGCCTGCGTTCGAGAGGATGATCTTCATCGCCTTCTCCTTGGCGCCATTGAGGAATACCTGATAGGCGTGCTCGATCTCGGCCAGCTCGAAGCGATGGGTAATCATCTTCTTCAACGGAAGCTTGTCGGTCGAGGCGACCTTCATCAGCATGGGCGTCGTGTTCGTGTTCACCAGTCCCGTGGTGATCGTCAGGTTCTTGATCCAGAGCTTCTGAATCTCGAAGTCAACCTTGACGCCATGCACGCCGACGTTGGCGATGTGCGCGCCGGGCTTGACGATCTCCTGGCAGATGTCCCAAGTCGCCGGTATGCCCACCGCCTCGATCGCAACATCGACTCCCTCTGCCGCAATCCTATGCACGGCTTCGACAACGTTCTCCGTGCCGGAGTTGATGGTGTGCGTTGCCCCGAGCTCCTTGGCGAGCTGGAGGCGATTCTCGTCCATGTCGATCACGATGATGGTCGAGGGGGAGTAGAACTGGGCGGTCAACAGTACGGACATGCCGACGGGGCCCGCGCCGACAATAGCCACCGCATCGCCCGGCTGGACATTCCCATACTGGACGCCGATTTCGTGGCCGGTGGGCAGGATGTCGCTCAGCAGGACGGCGATTTCGTCGTCAATTGTCTGGGGGATCTTGTAGAGGCTGTTGTCGGCATGCGGGATGCGGACGTATTCGGCCTGCACGCCATCGATCATGTAACCCAGGATCCACCCGCCGTCGCGGCAATGGGAGTAAAGCTGCTTCTTGCAGTAGTCGCACGAGCCGCAAGAAGTGACGCAGGAAATCAGGACCTTGTCGCCTTTCTTGAACTGCGTGACACTCTCGCCCACTTCCTCGATGACGCCTACCCCTTCATGGCCCAGGATGCGCCCGTCGGCGACCTCTGGATTCTTGCCTTTGTAGATGCCGAGATCCGTGCCGCAGATCGTGGTCTTCAAAACCCGTACTACTACATCCGTGGGCTTTTGAAGGGTGGGCTTGGGCTTGTCTTCAAGCGAGATCTTGTGGTCACCGTGATAAACCAGAGCTTTCATGTGTGCATTCCCCTTCTGAAAAAACCATAAACCATTGTGGTCGTCTGAAACGGCGCGCCAAGAATGGCATCGTTTTAAAAAAACACTGATCGGAAGTCTTTCCAATCCAGGCAATGGTGCCGTTGATGTCCGGTGCCTATTGTCGGTGCCGTCCATTCCTATCCATGACAGCCTGTATCATAGCATGCAGCGTTATTAATTAGACGTTAATGCGCAGCACGAAACACCACTCGGCTGCGCGGCCAAGCAGGCGTTGCATTTCGGTGTGCAGCACGGATTGCCCGAATGCGTACAGGTGCTCGCGCACGCGCTCGGCATCGTTCTTGCGGAATGC
>NZ_JBANEL010000077.1:0-1485 GCF_040187735.1 Comamonas sp. w2-DMI
GTTTCGTGCAGAGGAGTCCTGATATCTGGCTGTCAGGAGCCGTATGCACAAGAGGCTTCAAACCGCGCTGAATGGTGCAGTCGTCTTCTGAAAATGACAGTATATGAGCTAGGCTCGTTCTGGCAACCCTAAAGAGCCCTAGCGGGATAGTCCCCTGCTGTCGGTCATCTTGCGGCCCTGCTCGATGGTCAGCTCTCCCTTGAGCTTGCCTTGCCCGCCCACATAGTTGACTTCATAGCATTTGCCGACTACAGGCTCTTTACCTTGCAATCCCGCTGAAAAAATATTCTTGTCATGTTTAACTATTCCTTTCGGCCCGAATTGATAAACATGCGCCTGGTCAACATGCAAGACTTGCCCCCCATATTTCTGAGTCCTCATATTTTTAGCCGGGTTTATTGCCTCGTCTAAATAGTTAATGCCTTTTGGCAAACCAGACTCTGGCAATACCTTCATTGTCATCCAGCCAGGCTTTCCATCTTTCCCTGCTCCAGCGACAACAACATCAATTTGCCTTGAGTTATTCAGCACGCTTATTTTTACGCTGCCTTCTGGTTTAGCTATAAGGGGTCGTCTCAGAAAACGGAAAATAAAGCACGTTAAGCTCCAATTTCGCGCAGGTACTGGTACAACGTTTCGCGGCTGATGCCAAATTCACGGGCCAGCTTTGCCTTTTGCTCGCCGGCCTTGACGCGTTGCAGAAGTTCAGCGGCGCGTTCGGGCGAAAGCGCTTTCTTGCGGCCCCTGTATGCTCCGCGCTGTTTGGCGAGCGCGATGCCTTCCCTCTGTCGCTCGCGGATCAATGCTCGCTCGAACTCGGCGAACGCGCCCATGACCGACAACATCAAGTTCGCCATCGGCGAATCCTCACCGGTGAAGGTCAGGCATTCTTTGACGAACTCGATGCGCACACCGCGCCTGGTCAGCTTTTGCACAAGGCGGCGCAGGTCATCGAGGTTGCGGGCCAAGCGATCCATGCTGTGCACCACCACCGTATCTCCTTCGCGCACGAAGGCCAGCAGCGAGTCAAGTTCCGGGCGCTGGGTGTCCTTGCCCGATGCCTTGTCGGTGAATACCTTTCCGACTTCGACCTGTTCCAGTTGCCGCTCCGGGTTTTGGTCGAAGCTGCTGACCCGGACGTAGCCGATACGTTGACCTTGCAAGATGCCCCCAAACAGAAAAGTGTCAGGAATAAATCTATGACCTTGCGCAGCTTGTGCCAATAAATTAAGCGATGGAGTCTATCCGGACGTTTCTGGGTAGGCTGTCCTGACGTCCGGTTAGGGCATGCCTCAATCTGACGGTAGCGAGTCGCAGGCGTTCGGATCGGCATCGGTTTCGTTCCCTGTCTTGGCACGCGCTTCGAAGCGTTGATAACACTCCAACCGGTTCCGTTGCAATAAGGGGCATCTGTTAAAGTCGGCGATTTGATCGGGACGATTATCGATGAACGAGGCCTTACGCAAAGTGCTCAAGCGACTGCAC
>NZ_JBANEL010000078.1:0-1363 GCF_040187735.1 Comamonas sp. w2-DMI
GCCCAGGTGCGCGACTTCGCGCCCTATGTGGCCAAGATCAAGCAGTCGGGTGCCGACACGGTGATCACGGGCAACTGGGGCTCCGATCTGGCGCTGCTGATCAAGGCCGCCAACGATGCGGGCCTGAACGACGTCAAGTTCTATACCTACTACGCCATCACCACCGGCGTGCCCACCGCCATGGGCGCCGGTGCCAGCGGCAAGGTCTACATGGTGGGCTACGGCCACATGAACATGCCCGGCGTCATGGACAAGCTCGTCAAGGGCTACAAGGCCAAGTTCAACGACGACCTGTACACGGGCTCGGTCTATACCGGCCTGAACATGCTGGACCAGGCCTTTGCCCGCGCCAAGAGCACGGATCCCGTCAAGATCGCTGCCACGCTGGAAGGCATGAGGTTCCAGAACTACAACGGCGAGGTCGAGATGCGCAAGACCGACCACCAGCTGCAGCAGGGCCTGTACATCACCAAGTGGGAAAAGGCCGGCGGCAAGTATCCCTACGACTCGGAGAACACCGGCTACACCTTCGTGCCCGTGAAGTACTTCGAGCCCTATGTGGCCAGCACGCCGACCAGCTGCCAGATGAAGCGCCCCTCGTGAGACTGCGGGTGCTGACGAAAGGGGTGCCCAGGCACCCCTTTTTTTCTGCCACCAACACCAGGGCCGGTCCTCGGGCAGCCAAAGAACGGCCACCTGCAAAAGGTTTCTTTTGCGCGCAAGTGGCCTGATCTGTCCCGCATGTGTCTTTGAAAAGCGAAAAGTCGCATGCGCGATAGTTTCTAAGGCATTCCCCAGCCGCGAATGCCCGGCTTGACGCTAGATTGGTGCCGATGCCGTACCAAAACAATGCAAGGAGACAGCTATGAAATGGGTGATGCGGGCAATGGCGGTGGCGACGATGGCGACCTGCGCCGGCGGTGCCTGGGCGCAAAAGGGTGAAACCGTCAAGATCGGCTGGATCGATCCGCTGTCGGGCCTGATGGCAGCCGTGGGCACCAACCAGCTCAAGACCTTCCAGCTGCTGGCCGAGGATTTCAACAAGAAGAATGCTTCGGGCGTGAAGTTCGAGATCATCCCGCTGGACAACAAGCTCAGCCCGCAGGAGACCACGGCGGCACTGCGCTCGGCCATGGACCAGGGTGCCCGCTATGTGACGCAGGGCAACGGCTCGGGTCCGGCACTGGCCATCATCGACGCGCTGGAAAAGCACAATGCCCGCAACAAGGGCAAGGAGGTGCTGTACCTGAACTACGCGGCCGTCGATCCCGACCTGACCAACAGCAAGTGCAGCTACTGGCACTTCCGCCTCGACGCCGACACGTCCATGAAGATGGAGGCGCTGACCACCTACATGAAGGAC
>NZ_JBANEL010000079.1:0-1232 GCF_040187735.1 Comamonas sp. w2-DMI
TGAATCGACCAGGGTTTCCTAGATAGCAGCAAGCCTCTCGGAATTGCGCCTCTCGAACTCTATCGGAGACAGGCCATCCGCAGACGAATGTCTGCGGATGGGGTTGTAGAACATCTCGATGTAATTGAAGACGTCGCTGCGCGCTTCTTGCCTTGTTACGTAGGTCTGTTTGCGAATGCGCTCACGTTTGAGCAACTGGAAGAAGCTCTCCGCCACTGCGTTGTCGTGGCAGTTGCCTCGCCTGCTCATGCTGGGCTTGAGGTTGTGACTCGCCAGAAAGCGTTGCCACTCATGACTTGTGAATTGACAGCCCTGATCGGAATGCACAACGACCGTATTACGGGGTCTTCTGCGCCAGATCGCCATGTGCAAGGCATCAAGAGCTATTTGGGTATCAATGCGGCTGCCAATGGACCAGCCAACGACTTGCCGAGAGTACAGATCGATCACCACAGCCAGGTACAGCCACCCTTCGTGCGTGGCGATATACGTGATGTCGGTGACCCAAGCGATATTGGGCTCACTGACTTTGAACTGTTGCTCCAGCAGGTTGGGAGCAACCACGGCTGCGGCACCGCCCCGAGGACGTGGTCGTCTGCCATAGCCTCTTTGCGCCTTCAACCCTTCATGGCGCAACAGTTTGGCAACGCGATGCCTGCTGCAATGCTCACCCAAGTCACGCATATCCAGAGTCAACTTGCGATAACCATAGACGCCGCCACTCTCCAGCCAAGCCTGCTTGAGCAGACCCAGCAACCTGTGGTCATCAGCGGCTCGTTTGCTTTCTGGATGGGCTTTCCATGCGTAGTAGCCGCTGGGGTGCAGCTGCAGCATGCGGCACATCCGCAAGACGCTGTAGACCTTTTGATGCCTGGCGATAAAGGCGTACTTCAGTCGGACTGACGAGCGAAGTACGCCGCCGCTTTTTTTAGGATGTCACGCTCCTCGGTTACCCGCTTGAGCTCGGCCTTTAGGCGACGCAGCTCTTCGCTTTGGCTCACTTGCAAGGTGCGCTGTACTGCAGGGATTTGCTGCTGGCGAACCCATTTGTACAGGCTATGTGCACTCACGCCTAAGCGGCGTGAGACATCGGCCACGCTGTGGCCGTGTTCCAGGATTTGTTTGGCTGCTTCAACCCTGAACTCTTCGGGGTAACGTTGACTGCTCATAAGGACTCCTATTGGAACGGAAATAGGAGGCTTTGAACTATCTACAAAACCCTGGTCGATTCA